>NVUS02000198.1 GCA_002402005.2 OCS116 cluster bacterium
CGCGGAGCTTTGCGCGTATGATGAAATATACATTGTCGATAATGGTGCGGTTGGAAAAGCCCAGCCGCGGTATTTTTAGCTTGCCATATTTGTGAGTGATGACCAGATAACTAGAATACCAACTTGGCAGAATGACATCATAGATATCTGCAAAATCAATACAAATGATGTTAGTACTGAATAAGCTTTTGGGGGCTGTAATGGACTTTTCAGTTATGACGATTGAACGGTTGGGCATGAGGCTGTAATAGAATATGATCAGCGCATAAAGTGTAAAACCGATGAAACAGGCCATAAAAACCCAACCCATTTTGGGCGATCTTTCGAGCATATTTGCAAATATATTATAGCCATTTTCGGGGTTTTGATTGCGGGTGGATTGTATGAGTATCGGGTTGATGCCGATGAAAATAGTTATCGGGTAAAAATACCATGCAGGTCTGTAGCTGAATTTTTTGACACTTAAACCTAGGCTCATAAAACCTCTTAAATATATATACTAAAAATGAGGCTATTATGGCCTGAAAAACGCAAAAAGCAAGTTAAAACTCGGTGATGACGCTGACGCCGTGGGTTTGGAATTTATCCATATTGATCAGCACATCTATTGATTGTTCTAGGGTTATTTTTTGGCCTAGAAGCTTTTGCGGTTTGAGTAAGCCCTGCTCGATCATCTCGAACATTTGACCATATTTATGGGCTTGCATGCCATGGCTGCCGAGGATTTCTAGCTCGTTGGCAATCACTGGGCCCATGGGGATATTGGGTGCGGAATGGTTTGCTAACATGAGGCCAACTTGGATGTGCCTGCCGCGTTTGGCAAGGCAGGCGATGGAGTTAAGGCAGGTCTGGGTGTGGCCTAGCGCATCGAGTGAGACATTTGCGCCACCATTGGTGAGAGATTTTATGGCCGCGGCAACATCGGGGGTTTTGAGTGAATTGATGGTTTGGTCAGCGCCGAGATTTTTGGCGAATTTGAGTGTTTGGTCATCAATGTCAACCGCCAGCACTTGCGCGCCTTTGGCTTTGGCAATCATGATGGCGGATAGGCCAACACCGCCGCAGCCGTGGACTGCGACCCAATCGCCTTGATTTGTCCGGCCTTGATCGACCACGGCGCGGAAGGCGGTGACAAAACGGCAACCGAGTGAGGCGGCGGTGGCAAAATCCATAGTTTCGGGCAATGCGACTAAATTCTCATCAGCATAATCGATAAATACATATTGGGCGAAGCTGCCAAAATGGGTGAAGCCGGGCTGAAATTGGTTGTCGCAGACCTGTTGATCGCCTTTGTGACATTGCGGGCAATGGCCGCAGCCGCCAACAAATGGAACGGTGACGCGGGCATCTAACTGCCAATGTTTGACATTTTTGCCAATACTGGCGATTGTGCCGGCAAGCTCATGACCGGGTATATGTGGCAAAACAATGTCGGCATCATGACCCATCCAGCCGTGCCAATCTGAACGGCAAACGCCGGTGGCTTCGACTTTGATGACCACACCATTTTGACCGCATTCTGGGTCTGGCATTGTTTCGATTTTGGGCATTTGTTTAAAATTGCGATAGACGACGGCCAGCATGATTTTGCCTTATTGGTTGTTTTTTAAAACTTAAGTTGTTTTTTTGCGGCTGTCATTTAATATTCGAATTAACGTTCATATTAATTGGTATATAGGGGTAGAAATGGAATATGATTATTTGGTAGACAAGGCATCTTGGCCGACACTTAACGATATGCAACCGCTTAATACCGAGGACAATAGTGTGGCGGCCATTGCCGCGCACCGGCAGAAAAGCCTTGAACAATCACGGCTTGACCAAGTGGGTTATAAGCCTAGTAAAATCATACATGTGGCTGGGTTAAACGGTGCGCCGGATGTTGAATTGCGGATATTTGGCGAGTTAGGTGGGTTGGAAAAACCAGCTTTATACCACATTCATGGTGGCGGCTATATATTTGGTGCGGCCGAAAGCAATGATGACCGGAATTGGGTGATTGCGCGGGATAATAATTGTGTGATCATTTCGGTCAATTATCGCAAATCGCCGGAGGCGGCATTTCCTGAACCGTTGGAAGATTGTTATTCTGGTTTGGTTTGGGTACATCGTAACGCCAGCGAAATTAATATTGACAATCGTAAGATTGTGATCACTGGTGACAGCGCTGGTGGTGGCTTGGCTGCCGCAACCGCTTTGATGGCGCATGATTTGGGTGAAGTGCGGCTTGCTGGGCAAGTGTTGATTTACCCGATGGCGGATTACCGCACTGGCGGGGCTGATGAAATATCGCCCAACCCAACCACTGGCCATTATGTATGGAAGCGTGAATATAATCAATTTGGCTGGAAGCATTACCGAGGTGATTATGATTTGGCTGATGCGGATAATGGTTATTTTTCGCCGACTTTGCGCCAAGATTTAAGTGACATAGCACCGGTATATATCGCGACAGGCGCGTTGGATTTGTTTTTGGAAGAGAATTTGGATTATGCCACGCGGGTTTCTAAAGCTGGTGTGCCGATGGAATTGCATGTTTATCCGGGTGCGGTGCACGGGTTTTACAATTTTGGTGATTGCGCGATCACTCGCAAATTTGTGGCTGACCGCGATGCGGCTTTGGCGTGTTTTTGGGGGCGTGATAGCTGAGGCTAAACCCGCCAAATTTCGGTAAATGGGTGAAATTCTTTCCAGCCAAACCACCAGTGGCTTTGGGTGGGTAGGTTTTTACCATCTTCGGTTTTTATGCTCATTTGATTGGTTTTTACATTATAGGCAATGGTGAAGTTTTGATTGCCGACTTGATGGGTGAAGTTTGGCTTTTTGCTTAACTCGCTAGTGGGATAGGCGACGGAGACGCCGTTTAGGGTGATGCCAAAAACCGTCTCGCGCAAGGGCAATTCATTGCCGATATCGGTATAGCCCTTGGCCATGAAACGTGTGTTTTTGAGCTTGGTGTGCATATTTGCGGTTTCCCTTATTGCTGAAATGGCGATGGCCTAGCGGGCGTTGTCGCAACATTTTGACGCGACCGACAGCTGTTATGCGCGGCAATATAGCCCGCAGCATTTGGCCAAAAACCCCGAGCAGACTGTATCATTCATTCGGCTTGACCATTCTCCCAATGCTTATGATTTGAAATTTGAGCCAGAGAC
>NVUS02000199.1 GCA_002402005.2 OCS116 cluster bacterium
TATCCGCATTCATGGCGCTCAAAAGCCCCGATCATCTTCCGCAATACACCGCAATGGTTCATCTCGATGGATACCAATGATTTGCGCAAAAAAGCCATCCACGCCATTGATAATGACGTGAAATGGTATCCAGAAATCAGTAAAAACCGCATCCGCTCAATGGTTGAAGGCCGCCCAGATTGGGTCATCTCGCGCCAACGTGCTTGGGGTGTGCCGCTTTGTTGCTTCACTCATAAAAAGACTGGCGAATTGTTGCGTGATGATGCGCTCAATAGCTTTATTGCCGATGAATTTGACAAACATGGCGCAGACATTTGGTTCGCCAAAGACGCGGCTTATTTCTTAAACTCAAGCAAATATGACGCTGATGATTATGACATGGTGATGGACATTTTGGACGTTTGGTTCGATTCTGGCTCAACCCATGCCTTTGTTTTGGAAGCCCGCGAAGACCATTTATGGCCTGCCGATCTTTATCTAGAAGGTACAGATCAACATCGTGGTTGGTTCCAATCATCATTGATGAACGGCATCGGCACACGTGGCGCAGCCCCTTATAAAGCTGTGCTTACTCATGGTTTTGTTAATGACAAACACGGCAAAAAAATGTCTAAATCTTTAGGCAATGGCATGGACCCCGTGAAAATGGCCAACAGCCAAGGTGCCGACATTCTGCGCCTATGGGTTGGTTCTACCGATTATACCGACAATACCCGCTTGGGTGATGAAGCCATCAAAACCACTATGGATAGCTATCGTAAATTGCGCAATACCCTGCGTTTTCTACTCGGCAATATCAGTGATTTTAACGAAGCTGAACGTCTAGACTTTGCCGAAATGCCAGAGCTTGAACGTTATATCTTAGGCCGCCTGCACGCACTCGACAAACAAGTGCGCACGGCATATATGGAATATGATTTCAAAACCGTCAGCCAGCAAGTGCTTAACTTCTGCGCGTTTGACCTATCTGCCTTCTATTTCGATATCCGTAAAGATGCGCTTTATTGCGATTCACCAGACAGCATCAACCGCCGCGCCAGCCGCACCGTGATGGATCATGTATTCCATGCCGTAACCGCATGGTTAGCACCAATTTTGGCATTCACCATGGAAGAAGTGTGGCAAACCCGCTTCCCGGATTTGAATGACAGTGTGCATCTACATCTGTTCCCAACCATGAAAGACGCATGGTGTGATGACGCCCTTGCTGCCAAATGGACCAAAATCCGCGAAGTGCGCAAAGTAGTCACTGGTGCTTTGGAAATTGAACGCCGCGAAAAACGCATTGGCTCAAGCCTCGAATCATCACCAGAAATTTACATCAGCAATGATAACTATCTCACTCTGTTTGATGGCATGAGCGATGGCGATTTCTCTGACATTTTCATCACCAGCCAAGCGGTGTTGAAACTTGGTGAAACCATTGATGATGGCTTCACTTTGCCCGATGTCAAAGGTGTTAGCGTATTGCACAAAATGGCTGTTGGTAATAAATGTATGCGCAGTTGGAAGATTTTGCCAGATGTGGGTAGCGATGCCCAATATCCTGATCTATCCGCTCGTGATGCCGCCGCTGTGCGCATTTACGATGCTGCACAATAAATCAATAAAGGGGGATGAACATGTCAGATGAAAATCTAGAAACAGGTTTGGTTTTTAAACAACGTCTTTTGTGGCTCATCCTCATTGCCGGCTTTTGGTTTGTTGCCGATCAATATCACAAATATTATATGCTTGAGATTTACGACATCGCCAATAAAGGCGTGGTTGAATGGCTGCCCTTTATGAATTTGGTGTTGGTGTGGAATAAAGGCATTTCTTATGGCCTATTTCAACAATCTGGTTATGGCAGTATTATTTTGGCCAGCGTCACCGCTTTGGTGATGATTGGCATCATCATTATGACCTTACGCACCAAAGAAAAAATGAGCGTTATCTACCTGTCATTCTTCGTCGGTACGGCGCTGGGCAACGGTTATGACCGTGTATTCCGCGAAGGTGTGGTCGATGTATTTCAGCCTAAATTTGGCGATTATACCTGGTATGTTTTTAACATTGCCGATGTCGCGATGACCTTGGGGGTTGTTTTATTACTGATAGATGTATTCTTTTTGTCGAATTCTGACACTAAAGAGGATTGAAATCTTTAACAATCATCTATATATACTATTAACCATGAACAGGTTTGAGGGTTTAAGAAATGAAATTGTATTTTGGTAAATTGTCTAAAACAATCTTGGTATTAACCGCTGGTATGGCGCTCACATCATGTGGCTCCATTGGTGGTTTTAGCGAAATGTTAGGCATTAGTAACGAGGGCATCGATGCCCAAAACATAGAAGTGAATGGCAAACTTAAAAGCGCCAAAGCGGGCGATTTGCCCACACCAGAAGGCGCAGCGCTTAACACAGTGCCGATCACCAATGCAAGCGTCAATACACCAAAAATTGTGGCGCCTAAAATTGTCGCGCCCAAAATCATTGCGCCCAAAATTGTCAAACCAAAAATCACCAAGCCCAAAGTGGCTAAGGTGACAGTGCCAAAAGTCACTGTGCCCAAAGTGGTTAAAACCACGCTGACGCCAAAAGTGACCGCCAAGCCGATTGTCGCCCCGACAAAAATTTCGCCACTGGCCTATAAATTTGTCGATCTATTCACCTTCCGCTCCGATATGCGGGCTGGTAAATTGCTAAACCCGTTGGCCACCGCCAAACGTGTTGCGACCAATAACCCAAAAAAGTGTAAGCTTATTGGTAGTAAATTCACTTGTGGCGAATATTTCATCACGGTCAAATAGCCTTTGATGATGGTTTCGCTGCAATTCACCCACCTGGCTAACGCCAAAAAGTAAAATTATGAAAATTGAAAAAATGAAAAATGGCATTAGCTGTTTTTCTCTTGATAATGGGTTAGACGTGGTGGTGATAGAAGATCACCGCGCGCCGGTCATCACTCACATGCTATGGTATAAAGTCGGCGCTGCCGATGAAGTGTCCGGCAAATCGGGCATTGCTCATTTTCTCGAACATTTAATGTTCAAAGGCACCGCCAAATTAGCCCCCGGCGAGCATAGCAAAATCATCGCCAAAAACGGCGGGCAAGACAATGCCTTTACCGGCCAAGATTACACCTGCTATTATGAACGCTTGGCAGCCGATCGTTTAGAGCTGGCCATGGAATTAGAAGCCGACCGGATGACTGGCTTAACCCTATCCGATGAAGTGTTATTGCCCGAACGCGATGTGGTGCGCGAAGAACGCAAACAACGCACCGACAACAAACCAGACGCTATTCATTTCGAGCAAATGACCGCCGCATTGTTTTTAGCCCATCCCTATGGTGTGCCAATTATCGGTTGGGATCATGAAATTGCCGAGCTAAACCGCCATGACGCTTTGGCATTTTACAAAAAACATTATGCGCCCGACAATGCCACCTTGGTGGTCGCCGGCGATGTGACGCCAGAGCAAGTGCAAAAACTAGCCCAAAAACATTACGGCCCCATTGCGGCGCAGAATATTGAACCACGCCAACGGGTGATTGAACCACCACATATGTGCCCCAGACAGGTCGATATGTTTGACGAACGGGTTGAACAACCGCAATGGATTAAGCAATATTTAGTGCCCTCAGCCCGGGTTGCCAATGCCGAAAAAACCAACCAGTCCGAAGCTTTGCAATTGGCAATCTTGCTACTTGCTGGCGGTTCTACCTCGCATTTATATGTTGATTTGGTGGTCGAAAAACAAGCCGCAGTGGCGGCCGGTGGTTGGTATAATAGTGTGGCGATGGATTATGCACCGCTTGGCCTTTACGCTATACCACGCGAGCCTTATGGCTTGGCGCATATGGCCGAATTGGTTGATGCCAGCGTGCAGACCTTCATTAAAGATGGCCCCTCAGACCGCGCCTTTGACCGCGCCAAAAACCTAATGGTCGCCGAAAGCCTCTATGCCCGCGATAACCAAACCTCAATGGCGCGGATGATTGGCGCTGGGCTGAGTTGCAATATGAGTTTAGAAGATATTTTAGACTGGCCAGAGCGCATCGAAGCGATTGATAAAGATGAAATGTTAGCGACTTTGGATAAATATATCGATGAGAATGCGTCGGTCACTGGCCAGCTGATGGGTAGAGAAGAACATTTAACCGGCACATTAGATGATTCAGAAGCGGGGGCCGAATAATGGACATTAAACAATTAAGCCTTAGCCAAAAAGACGCTGCTGATTTAGACATTTGGCTGGTTGAAGACCATCGTTTGCCAATTATCAATATTGAATTTGCCTTTATTGGTGGCGCGTCTTTAGATGGCGATAAGCATGGTTTGGCCTATTTAATGGCCGCTTTGCTCGATGAGGGCGCGGGTGATTTAGACGACCAAGAGTTTCACAAAGCCTTAGACGAAACCGCCACTCATTTACACTTTTCGGCCACCAGAGACATTATCAATGGCTCGATAAAAATGCTGAAAAAGCACAAAGAACGCGCCGCCGATCTGCTCAATATGGCGATGTTTGCCCCCACTTTTGCCGAGGATGCCAGCGAACGGGTCAAAGCCCAAATCGTCGCCTCCATCCGCAGTGCCAGCACCAGCCCAACCGAGATTGCCGCCAAAAGAATGATGAAATTGGCGTTTGGCGATCATGTCTATGGCAATTTGGTCAAAGGTAGTGAAGAGACGTTAAATACCATCAACCGCGCTGATTTGCAAAAAACCACCTTGCAAAATTTTAACGCCGCGCACCCTTATTTGGTGATTGTTGGTGATGTGAACGAAACCGAAGCCGAACAATTGGTGATGCGCATTTTTGCTGGCCGCAAGCTAGGTAGTGACAATGTCGATGCCATTGCTGAAGCCGAATTTGCCGGCATTGGCAAAAGCGAGACCCATCATATGGATGTGCCGCAAGCTGTGGTTAATTTTGCTTTGCCCTCCATTGCCCAAAATGACCCAGATTTTATGACGGTTCTGGTGCTCAATCATATTTTAGGCGGCGGCGGTTTTTCTTCGCGCCTGATGGAAGAAATACGCGAGAAACGTGGCCTGACTTATGGCATCCATACCTCACTTATGCCTTTAAAACACGGATCACTCATCACCGGCAGTGCCGCCACATCGGCCGATAAAATGGACGAGACGATAAAAATCCTGCGCCAAGAAATTGCCAAAATGCATGAGGGCGGCGTGACGGATGAAGAGCTTAAAAACGCCAAAACTTACCTAACCGGCGCTTACCCATTACGGTTTGACACCGGGGCGAAAATAGCTCACCAACTATTGTCTATGCAATATTTTAATTTTGGCATTGATTTTATCGACCAGCGTAATAATCTAGTCAATAAGGTAACCAAACAAGATGTTGCGCGTATGGCGGCAAGCTTGCTTGATGTTAAAAATATGGCGCAAGTTACCGTTGGCCCTACCGAAACCGACTAACCAAGAAAGCCCCGTCGATGAACCTTTATGAAGCACATATCTTAAGTGAAGATAAACTCAATATTGACCAAGATCGTTTGGACTTTCTAATCAACAAAGCCCAAAAAGCTTTGGAAGTTAAATTCAATGAAATGCCTTTCTTTGATGTGGCGGCGGATTTGTCAGATGTTGATGATCTGAATAAATTAGCTCAAAAATTCAAAACTGGCCTCACCGACATTGTACATATTGGCTGTGGCGGCTCAAGCCTTGGCGCACAAGCTTTGGTGCAAGTGGCCGGTTATGGTTGCGTCGGTAGCGATGCCAAAAAACCATTTAACATTCATTTTTTAGACAATTTGGATGCCCTAAGCCTAAGTAATTTGTTGGACGGCCTACCACCCAAAACCACCGGTGTGGTGATCATCTCCAAATCCGGCACAACGCTCGAAACGGTGGCGCTGGCCAGTGTTTATTTGGATTGGTCAATCACTCATAATGGCGCAGATTATCTTTCAGACAGCGCGGTCATCATCACCGAGCCACACAAAGAAAAGTTAAACCCGATTCGCCAATTGGCCGAAAAATATGACATTCCGATTTTGGATCATCATGAAGGCATTGGCGGGCGTTTTTCCGTATTGTCCAACGTTGGTCTATTTGTCGCAGCATTATTCGAGATTGATCTAGAGCAGATTAAA
>NVUS02000002.1 GCA_002402005.2 OCS116 cluster bacterium
ATCCAAAATAATCGCATCGGTGGCACTGTTTAAAGCTTTTTGCTGTTTTTTTGCATCGTCAGCCGGCACAAATAATAATGATCTCATAGGTGTGGCCTTTGTTCAGTCGGTTGGCTGTTTTTTCATAAACGCTTTGCGGGTGCAGGTGGCGACCAGCACATTGTCTTGGTTATAAGCGCGGTGTAACAGGGTGACAATGCCGGCATTGGGGCGTGATTTGCTTTCGCGCTTGTCGAGAATTTCGGTTTTGACATAAATGCTATCGCCTTGAAACACTGGTGCGGGGAAATTCACATCGGTCATGCCCAAATTGGCAATGGTCGTGCCGATGGTTGTATCATTCACACTGATGCCAATCATCAAACCCAAGGTAAAAAGCGAGTTGACCAAAGGCTGTTTGAATTCACTTTCTGCTGCACAGAAATGTTTGTCAATATGCAACGGTTGAGCGTTCAGCGTCATGTTGCAGAATAACATATTGTCTGCCTCGGTAACGGTTTTGCTCAAGCCGTGTTCAATGATTGTCCCGACTTTAAATTGTTCAAAATACAAACCTTGCATGGTCACCTCTTTCGCTGTTTTTATGGCTCTAACTTAGCAAATGAGAGTTTGTGGTCAAACAAATAATTGCCGTTTATAGGAAATCAACGTCAATCTAACGCTTCCATACTTGCATTTTAACTATCCTCGATTTACGATAAGGTAAATCAAATGAATATATTCAGTTAAGTGGGATGGCTTGTGATTAACTCAATTTTAATTGCCAATAGAGGCGAAATTGCCTGTCGGGTGATCAAAACCGCGAAGCAGATGGGTGTGCGCACCATTGCCATATATTCAGAGGTTGATGCCAACGCTCTGCATGTAAAAATGGCCGATGAAGCTTATTTAATTGGCGCAGCGCCAGTGAATGAAAGCTATTTAAAAGCCGATGATATTATTGCATTGGCTTTAAAAGTTGGCGCGCAAGCTATTCACCCGGGTTATGGTTTTTTATCCGAAAACGCCGAATTTTCGCAAAAATGCGCAGATGCTGGGGTTAAATTTATTGGCCCGTCAGCGCATGCGATCAATTCGATGGGGCTGAAAGACGCGGCAAAATTACTAATGCAAGATGCAAATGTGCCGATCGTGCCAGGTTATATTGGCGACAATCAAGCCGAAGCCCATTTGGCCGAGCAAGCCGATAAAATCGGCTATCCGGTGATGATTAAAGCTGTGGCTGGTGGCGGTGGCAAAGGCATGCGGCGGGTCGATCAAAGCACTGATTTTCTAGATGCATTAAACGCTGCCAAACGTGAAGCCAAGGCGGCTTTTGGCAATGACATTGTGCTGATTGAGAAATTTATTTTATGCCCACGGCATATTGAAATTCAGGTATTTGGTGATCAGCATGGTGAGGCAGTTTATCTGTTTGAGCGTGACTGCTCATTACAAAGACGCCATCAAAAAGTGGTTGAAGAAGCGCCCGCTCCGGGCATGACATTAGAAGTACGCAAAGCTATGGGCGAGGCGGCGGTGCGAGCTGCCAAGGCGGTGAATTATGAGGGCGCGGGTACGGTCGAATTTATTGTCGATGGCTCCGGCGGTTTAAAGACCGATGGCTTTTGGTTTATGGAAATGAACACGCGGTTGCAAGTTGAGCATCCGGTGACCGAAGCCATCACCGGCCAAGATTTGGTTGAATGGCAAATCAGAGTCGCGTCGGGCGAGCCCTTGCCCAAAAGCCAAGCTGAATTGTCAATCGACGGCCATGCGGTAGAAGTGCGGGTTTATGCTGAAGATGCTGAACATGATTTTTTGCCATCAATCGGTGAGATTTTTGCGTTCAGTGTGCCGAAATCTAACGACATTCGTATTGACACAGGCATTGAAGCTGGTGATGAGATCAGCCCTTATTATGACCCGATGATTGCTAAAATAATCTGCCACGCGCCAACTCGAAAAGCGGCGTTGGCCAATTTAGCCAAAGCCTTACGCGCCACAGTGATTGCCGGCGTCAAAATCAACATTAGTTTTTTGCGTGATCTTTTAGAGGATGCCGAATTTATTGCCGAAGATTTTGACACAGGCTTTATTGAACGGTTTTTTGAAAAACCTAAAGACGAAGAAAATATTGCGCCGATTAGTGCCATGGCGGCAGTGATGTTGATTGAGAAAAGTTTAAGCGCCTCGACCGATCAAGCTTGGGATAGAGCTGATGCGTTTGACATGGCTCTGGGTATCAATGGCCGCACATCTATCATGGATGTGATGATTAACAACATATCGCATCAAGGCGAATATATCATGGATGCGAAGGGCGTACATCCTGCTGTGGTGAGTGAAACTGCGCTGACAGTGATTAACGGCAAAGCCCATGATTATATTGTTGATCAAGGCAAAAGCTACCAAATTGATGCTCGTATATATGATGACAGCGGCCAAAGTGAAGCCGGTGGGCAAGTCACTTCGCCAATGCCGGGTTGCTTGTTTAAGCTGAATGTGGCTTTGGGTGATGAAGTGGCCGAAGGTGATGTGTTGGCCATTGTCGAAGCCATGAAGATGGAACATAATTTGGTGGCCGAAATTTCAGGCACAATCACCAATCTGTCAGTTTCAGTTGGCGAACAAGTGGTTGAAGGTCAGCTAATTTTGAGTATTGAATGAAGGTTAGATCTATGAACAAACCTATGATCCCGATAAGACAATTGACCGACGAGTTCGGAATTACCACCAGAACCTTACGCTTTTATGAGGATCAAGGCTTGCTAACGCCCGAACGCAATGGCCGAAACCGGATTTTTAGCGAGGGTGACCGTACGCGGTTAAAACTTATTTTGCGTGGCAAACGCATGGGTTTTTCGTTGGCGAAAATCCGCGTGATTATTGATATGTATGAAGACAAATCCGGCGAATTGCAGCAATTAAACCATTTGCACAAAAACATCATTGAGCAACGCCAATCGCTGATGCAAAAGCTGGCAGACATTACTGAGTCTCTAGATGAATTGGGCAAAGTTGAAAAAGGTTGTGTTGATAGAATGCGTGAATTGCAAGTAACCAATACAGGAGATGCAACATGATAAAAACCCATGGCGATTACCAACAAAGAATAACTGATAGCTTTAACAAACAAGGCCTTATGCAGCTTTTGGACTGCAAGTTAGGCACTATGTCGGCAGGTAAGGTAGAGGCGATTATACCCTTTAGCCAAGGCCTGACCCAACAACATGGTTATTTTCATGGCGGCATTACAGGCACGATGGCCGACAATGTAGCCGGCTTTGCGGCCTTTAGCTTGTGTGAGGAAGCTGACAGTGTGGTGACGGCCGAATATAAGATAAATTTTCTAGCGCCCGCGCAAGGCGAATTTATGATTGCCCGAGCCGAAGTGATCAAATCTGGCCGCAGCTTATTGGTGGTAAAATCTGATGTTTATACCAAAATGGGCGATCAGGAGCGGCATGTGGCGACAGGCCTGTTTAGCATTATGCGGTTAATTGATGGTGCTAAAAAAGAAACTTAAGAGGAGATTGAAATGAGCTTTTACGAATTACCTAGTTTGAATTTTGGGCTTGGCGAAACCGCCGATATGATCACTGACATGGTGAAAAATTTTTCCAATGAGAAAATAGCCCCCCGCGCGGCTGAAATTGATGAAAGTAATCAATTCCCTCGTGATTTATGGCCTGAAATGGGCAAGTTAGGCTTGCTTGGCATCACTGTGCCCGAAGAATTTGGCGGCGCGGGCATGGGCTATTTAGAGCATTGTTTGGTCAATGAACAGATTAGCCGTGCATCCGCCTCAGTTAGTCTGTCATATGGCGCACATTCTAATCTTTGTGTTAACCAGATTAACCGCAACGGTACGACCGAACAAAAACATAAATATCTGCCCAAGCTAATTTCGGGTGAACATATTGGTGCTTTGGCGATGAGTGAACCAAATGCCGGCTCTGATGTGGTTTCGATGAAATTACGCGCCGAGTTAAAAGGTGATCATTATGTGCTGAATGGCAGTAAAATGTGGATCACCAATGGCCCCGAGGCCGATGTGCTGGTGGTTTATGCCAAAACTGCGCCAGAATTGGGCCCGAAGGGCATCACCACATTCATCATCGAAAAAGGCTATAAAGGCTTTTCGACCGCGCAGAAACTTGATAAATTGGGCATGCGTGGCTCTGACACTTGCGAATTGGTGTTTGAGAATTGCGAAGTGCCGGTCGAAAACATCGTTGGCGAATTGAATGGTGGCGTAAAAGTTTTAATGTCTGGCCTTGATTATGAACGTGCGGTATTGAGTGCTGGGCCAACTGGCATTATGATGGCCTGTATGGATGTGGTTGTGCCATATATTCATGAGCGTGAGCAATTTGGCAAACCGATCGGTACATTCCAGCTGATGCAAGGCAAAATGGCCGATATGTATAGCACCATGAATGCTTGCCGTTCTTATGTTTACACCTTTGCCCGCGCTTGTGACCGAGGTGAAGTGAGCCGCAAAGACGCAGCCGGCGTGATCTTATACGCCGCCGAAAAAGCCACTTGGATGGCGCTTGAAACCATTCAAACCTTGGGCGGCAATGGCTATACCAATGAATACCCCGCAGGGCGTTTGTTGCGCGATGCAAAATTATACGAGATTGGCGCGGGTACGAGTGAAATTAGGCGCATGCTGATTGGCCGCGAAATGTTTAACGAGACAAAATAGTTTAAGGGTTCGATCATGAAACTTACCTCGAATGTGAATGTAAATAGTGACTCATTTAAGCAAAATAAAGCCAAAATGGCCGAATTGTTAGATGAACTCACCGCAAAACGCAACCAAGTGGCGGCGGGTGGTAGCGAGCGCGCCAAAGCCAAACATTTGGCGCGTGGTAAATTATTGCCGCGCATGCGGGTGGCGGAATTGCTCGACAAAGGCTCTGCATTCCTAGAGGTTGGCATGTTGGCGGCTAACGACATGTATAGTGGCGACATTCACGGGGCAGGGGTGATTGCGGGCATTGGCCGTGTATCGGGCGTTGAATGCATGATTATCTGCAATGACGCAACCATTAAGGGCGGCACTTACTATCCGATGACGGTGAAAAAGCATTTGCGCGCGCAAGAAATTGCCGAAGAAAACCGCTTGCCGTGCATTTATTTAGTCGATAGTGGTGGCGCGAACCTGCCCAACCAAGCCGAAGTATTTCCTGACCGCGAGCATTTTGGCCGCATATTCTATAACCAAGCGCAAATGAGCGCTAAAGGCATTGCACAAATTGCGGTGGTGATGGGGTCTTGCACCGCAGGCGGGGCATATGTGCCGGCGATGAGCGACCAAACCATTATGGTTCGCAACCAAGCCACTATATTTTTAGCCGGCCCGCCTTTGGTGAAAGCTGCAACTGGTGAGATTGTGAGCGCCGAAGATTTGGGCGGTGGCGACATGCATGCCCGCATTTCAGGCGTGGCCGATCATCTGGCCGAAAATGACAATCATGCGTTAGAAATTGCGCGTGAGATTGTCGCCAATTTAAACCTTCAAAAACCCG
>NVUS02000020.1 GCA_002402005.2 OCS116 cluster bacterium
ATGGCTGGAGAATTGGGACCCTTCCCCGCTTACGAGCCAAACAAGAAACACATGATGCGGGTTAGACTCTTTTTCCATGATAGGCAGTATAGCACCAAGCAGCATACTCAGAATTTGTTGGGGTGCACCGAAATTCAGAGTTTCGCCAAACTCCAGCTAACTTAGCTTAATGAAATCAATTTGGGTGCCGAACTCACATCCGACCAGCGGCTGAGTGGCTTAGCTAGAGAGCGGAGCGAACGCACGCAGTGCCAAATATAATGCAAACTTCCAGAGCTTTGGCAGGAGTGCTGCCCAGTACATGCAGCACAAAAACAGTTGGCTGGTAGCTGGTGCTTTGCAAGATGTCGACAGGCATATTATACTACGAAGGTGTGCAGTGAAGATAATTTTGATTGCTTCTAAATTAAAACAAGCTCAGTATGTAAATCCGTTCGGTAAAAATGATGGTGAGATAGATGATTGGCTTGGTGTTGGTTACGCATGGCGCTTTGGCAGGTGAATTTAGGGCAGCAATGGAACATGTTGTTGGTGAGCAAGAAAATTTGATCACAGTCTCTATTGGCCCTGATGATGATATGGACGAAAGACGCGAGGAAATTGTTCAGGCGGTGAAAGCTGTGAATAATGAAAAAGGCGTGATTTTATTGACTGATATGTTTGGCGGTACGCCATCTAACTTAGCCATATCGATGATGGATATGCCGAAAGTGGAAGTGATTGCTGGGGTGAATTTGCCGATGTTGATTAAGTTGGCTGCGGTGCGCGAAACCCTTGATTTAGAAGAAGCTGCACTACAAGTACAAGAAGCTGGGCGTAAATATATATCGATTGCTAGCCAAGTGTTGGCAGGGTGATATATTTATGAGCGAGCTCGAATTACAGATTTGCAACCAGCGTGGCCTGCATGCCAGAGCTTCGGCCAAATTTGTAAAATGTGCGGCGCAATTTAAAGCTAAAATTACCGTATCCAAAGATGGCACATCGGTTGACGCGACATCGATTATGGGTTTGATGATGTTGGGCGCGTCAATTGGTTGCCGCATTGCGCTGAGCGCCGAAGGCAAAGATGCTGATGATGCGCTTAATGCCATCTCTGATCTTGTCGCCCGCCGCTTTGATGAAGAATGTTAAATTTTCGTTATAAAGAAATGCTTATATCCTTATTGTATTTTAAGTGTTGTTCTGTTATACAGCATCCATAATTTCTAAATTTGGAGAAAAATATGAGTTTCACAGATTATAAAGTGGCGGATATGAGTCTAGCCGATTGGGGTCGTAAGGAAATTACGATTGCTGAAACAGAAATGCCTGGCCTGATGGCCTTGCGCGATGAATTTGGCAAAGACCAACCACTTAAGGGCGCACGCATTGCAGGTTGTTTGCATATGACCATTCAAACTGCGGTGTTGATTGAAACTCTGATTGCTTTGGGGGCGGAAATTCGCTGGTCGAGCTGTAATATTTTCTCAACTCAAGACCATGCGGCGGCGGCAATGGCCGAAGCTGGCATTGCCGTTTATGCGTGGAAAGGCCTAAATGACGAAGATTTTAATTGGTGCATTGAGCAAACCATTAAAGGTCCAGACGGTTGGGCACCCAATATGATTTTGGATGATGGTGGTGATTTAACCATTATGATGCATGAAAAATTCCCTGAAACTATGGATGATGTTCGTGGCTTGTCTGAAGAAACCACAACTGGTGTGATGCGTTTGTATGAAATGGAAAAAGCTGGCACGTTAAAAGTGCCTGCTATCAACGTCAATGACTCTGTAACAAAATCTAAATTTGACAATCTTTATGGCTGCCGTGAAAGCTTAGTTGATGGCATTAAACGTGCTACTGACGTTATGATTGCGGGTAAAACTTGTGTGGTTGCAGGTTTTGGTGATGTGGGCAAAGGTTCATCTGAAAGCTTACGCAGCCAAGGTGCGCGTGTATTGGTGACTGAAATTGACCCGATTTGTGCGTTGCAAGCGGCGATGGAAGGTTATCAAGTTGTATCAATGGATGAAGCGGCTAAAATTGGCGATATTTTTGTGACCACAACCGGCAATAAAGATGTGATCACCATTGACCATATGCGTGATATGAAAGACCGTGCCATCGTATGTAACATTGGCCATTTTGATAGTGAAATTCAAATTTCGGCGTTGCGTAATCTCAAATGGCATAATGTGAAACCACAAGTTGATGAAGTTGAATTTCCTGATGGCAAACGCATCATCGTATTGGCTGAAGGCCGTTTGGTGAATTTGGGTTGTGCCACTGGCCACCCTAGCTTTGTGATGTCCGCTAGTTTTACCAATCAAGTGTTGGCGCAAATGGAAATTTGGGATAATTACAAGACTTATGAGAATAAAGTTTATGTATTGCCTAAACATTTGGACGAAAAGGTGGCTAGTCTACATTTGGCTAAACTCGGCGTTGTGTTGACTAAGCTCACGCAAGATCAGGCCGATTACCTGTCTTTACCTGTAGATGGTCCGTTTAAGGCTGATCACTATCGCTACTAAAATTGCTTGATATGCAAGTGACAGTAGGTTTGATGCCGTAAAATTTAGGTTAGTCACAGGATTTGCACTGAAAATTGAATGATAATATTAAGGGAGCTTTAGGCTCCCTTTTTTTGTGGCGTCAATGGCGTTTTCTATGGGCAAATCATTTACTTGGGTTTAGAGTGTTGACATCACAGCGCACTGATTCGAGATTTGTATAATGATAGAATATGAACGTTTTTTTAATTCCGAGTATATTTTGAGCCTATTCGAGAGCCATGAAAATATGGTGTTGATGGTGATTTTCGGGTCTGTGGTTCTTATATCTATTTTATTGCTGATGTTTTTATTCTCGTCTGAGCGCAAACGCTTGGTGCAAAGCAGGCAACACGCTTATCAAGCTAAACAATTGACCATGAAATTAGCACAGGCTGAAGCGGTGATTGCCAGTGATGAGCAATTGATGATGATTTGGCCGAGCCAAGACAGCATGATGAATGGCCAAAAATTAAACGCCGATAGCTTGCGTGAATTGGGTGGTTTGCACAATGTCATCGGCTTGCCCAAAACTGTGAAGCAGATTTTAAATTTTGAGGATTGGCTGAGTGAAGAAGGTGCTGAGCAAACCCAAAAAGCGCTGGTTGAGCTTGGAGCAAGTGGCAAAAGTTTTACATTTTTTGTGAAAACTCGCGCGGTGGAACGGGTTGAAATGTCGGGTCATGTGGTGGGGCAAGAGATTATTTTTCGCATTCGAGATTTAAAGGAAGATCGGTTGTTTTTAGCCCGCGCCAACGAAAAATGGGTTGGGCTAGAAAGCAAAGTGACGCAATATGATGCATTACTGAACATTTGCCCATTGCCAACCTGGATGCGTGATGATGAAGGCAATTTAATTTGGGTGAATGAAGCCTATATTCGGGCGGTTGAAGCAGAGGATGCCAATAATGTGGTGCAAGATCATATTGAATTGATTGCGCCTGCCGATGTTTACAAAGCCCGACAATATTTTATTGATGAAGCAGCCGGTGCGCAGTTTAAGGTTGATGATGATGCCGAAAGGCAATTTATAAAATTAGACAATGGGCTTATTGAGCAACAAGTGTTTGCGGTGATTAAAGGTGAGCGCTGTAATTTAAAAATTCAACATCAAAAAATTGATGGTGGCATTGTCGCCACGGCTTATGATATGACCAAATATGAGCGGGTTAAGGACGAGTTAAAACGTTATAACAACGCCCATAAACAGACATTGGATAAGCTCAAAACCGCAATTGCGCAATTTGGGCCAGATCAGAATTTAGAATTTTACAATTCATCTTATCAAGAATTATTTGGCATAAAGACTGAGTTTTTGGACAGCAAGCCCAGCATGTCGATGATTTTGGAAGAGATTAGAAGCCTGAAAAAAATGCCCGAACAGGCCAATTTTAAAAATTGGCGCGATACAGAGCTTGAGGCGTTTCGGCAAGTTGAATCGAGCGAAAAATGGTGGCATTTGCCCAATGGTAATAATTTGCACATCATTGCCGACCCCCACCCATTTGGCGGCGTGACATTCCTTTATGATGATGTGACCGAGCATGTGGCATTGGCCAGCAAATATAATGAGCTTGACCAGATGCAAAGCGAAACGCTGGACAATTTAACTGATGGCGTGGCGGTGTTTAACTCTGACGGTGAGTTACAAATTTCTAACCCGGCTTTTGCCAAAATTTGGGATTTTGAAAGCAGCCAATTGCTGGATAGGCCACATGTTAATAAGGTGCTTGAATGGTGCGAGAAACAGAGCCAAAACATTGCTGTAGCTAGAAATATTTACATCACAGAAAATGATGACATTTGGAATCTGCTAAAAACCAGCGTCACCGCCATTGTTGATGAAAGACAAGAAGTTGAAGGGCGGATTGATTGTGAGGATGGCCGGGTGTTTAATTATGCCTCAATTCCGCTGCCCAACAGCTCGACTTTGATGACCTTTACTGACGTGACGATAGAAGCCAAATCGTCCAATCTATTGGTTGAGCGCAATGATGCTTTGGTGGCGGCAGACCAGCTAAAAACCGATTTTATATCGCATGTCTCTTACCAATTCCGCGAGCCATTGACCAATATTTTAGGTTTTTCGGAAATGCTAGAAGGCCAGATATTTGGCGAATTGAACAAGAAGCAGTTGGAATATGTTGATATCATTCGCTCCTCTAGTTTTGGTTTGCGGGCGTTGATTAATGACATTTTGGATTTGGCGTCACTGGATGCTGATCGTTTGGAGCTAAAATATACCCAAATTGACATTAATGAGCTGATTACCAATGCGGTTGAAACGGTGAAATTGCCGGTTGAGCAAAAAAACATCATCCTAAACCGCATCATCATGCCGAATATTGGCACATTTGCTGGCGATGTTGAGCGCGTGTCGCAGATTTTGTATAATCTATTGTCCAACGCCATTTATTTTAGTGACAATGAGAGCATTGTTTCGATCGGGGCGGAAAAAGAAAAGCAGCATATTCGTTTGTGGGTGCGCGATGCTGGCATTGGCATGAGTGATGAAAAACTTAAAAATGTATTTGAAAAATTTAATTCGGACAAACCAACGGGCGCAGGGCTTGGCTTGGCATTGGTTAAGAAATTAGTTGAGTTTCATGGCGGTGAGGTGCGGATATCCTCAGAGCTGGAAAAAGGCACGATTGTCAGCTGTTATTTCCCCATCAAACAAGCCGAAGTGCGCAGTTTACCATTAACCGCAGAACCGAAAAAAATTGTACCAGTGAATGAGGCCGAGCTGGGTAGTAATGTGATTAAGATGAAACTGGCTGACGCAGTTTTGCCGATTGTGTCGGCATTTGTTGAAGCGCAAGATGATGCGCGGCCCAAAGGGCTCTCGACCATTGAACAATTGAAATTATTGCGTGATAAAACTAAGCAAGATGGGCCGAAATTGGTTGCAGATATCGCCGATAATGTGGCCGATAAAGTTGAAAATGTAACCGAAACGACGGCCGAAAAACTCAATGAAGTTACCGAGGCAGCGACTAATTTGGCCGAAAAAGCCGAAGATGAAATTTCCAATGTTGTAACTGATGCAAAGGGCATTTTTGCCAATTCTCGTTTGGCGGCGCTTTATCAACGCGGCAAAAATAAAGATGATAAAGATAAATCTGATGATTCTGATGAAGATAAGAGTGAATGAATTTTACCCAGTTTCGCAAACATATAGCTAGTGAAGCTGAAATGGCCGAATTTGCGGCTCAATTGGCCGCAATTGCCAAAGCCGGTGATGTGCTGTTATTGGATGGTGATTTGGGGGCGGGCAAGAGCTTTTTTTCGCGCAGTTTTATCAATTATCTGGCCACGCAACAATTGGGCAAAACCATTGAAGTGCCAAGCCCAACTTTCACTCTGGTACAGACTTATGATCAGCTAAAACCGCACATTTGGCATTTTGATTTATACCGGTTATCTAGCCCTGATGAGGCCTATGAATTGGGCTTGGATGATGTGGTTAAAACCGCCATTTGCCTCATTGAATGGCCAAGTCGCCTAGAAGGTGATTTGCCCGAAAATTGTTTGAATATTTTTTTTAAACATGATGATTTACAAAGTCGAAATATTGAGCTTTTGTTAAATACGCATTGGGCGGAACGGCTGAAACATTTGTTTTAAGAGGGGGGTAAGAAAAATGCAAAATATTTATAACATTCCCTCTGGCTATAGTTTTTTACGCGAGTTGGCACGCAGCATTTTAAACCGCGATTTGCCGAGTTTAAAACGGCTGGACAAAAGCCATTTGAGTGAAGTGCTGATCTTATTGCCGACCCAACGTGCTTGTCGCGATTTGCGCGAAATATTGTTTGAAGAAAATGGCGGTGACGCGCTGATTATGCCCGAAATTCGTGCCTTTGGTGCGCTAGAGGATGATTGGGTGATGATGGCTGATGAGGACGGGCAGAGCGCCGGTGGGCTAGAGATTGCACCAGCCATTGCGCCGTTGGATCGGGCGCTTATTTTGGCCAAATTAATCAGCGCCTTGTCCAAACGCGGTGGGTTGGATGGCCGCTTAAACCTCGAAAACCCGGCCATGGCCTTGCATATGGCTAAAGATTTGGCCAAATTATTTGACAGCGTATTGATTGAAGAAGCTGACCCGACGCAGTTTGAGCATTTGGTCGATGGCGAATTTGCCGAGAATTGGCAAATGATTACACGGTTCTTGGACATTGTATTCAAAACTTGGCCAGACATTTTACAAGAGGTTGGCAAAGTAGATCAGATTGTGCGGCGGCAAAAATTGATGGATTTGGAGTTGGCGCATCTGGCCAACCAAGAGAGCTTAGGCCATGGCCGGCCGGTGATTGCTGCTGGCTCGACTGCATCGGTGATGGCGACCAAAAAATTCTTAAAAGGTATATTGCAACTCCAAAACGGTTGTGTGATTTTGCCGGCTTTGGATGCTTATATGGATGATGAAAGCTGGACAGAAATATCACTGGCGCATCCGCAAAACAATCTGAAGAATTTTCTTGAATATGCCGAGATTGAGCGCGCGGATGTGGCTTTACTACCCAGCCTAAATGGGGTGGAAAACCAAGCTGCAAAATTGCGTCGGCAGATTGCTAGCGAAATGGTGCGGCCTACCGCCACCTCGCATATGTGGCATAAATTGCCCGAGACGTTTAACCGTGAGGCGTTAAGCGCCAGCTTGGCGGGAAATGTCGAATTGATCGAAGCGGCCAATGTGCAGCAAGAGGCGGTGATCATCGCGCTGATGATGCGCAAAGCGGTTGAAGATGACAAAAAAGCCGCGTTGATTACCCCTGATAGGCAGCTCGCGCGAAGGGTGCAAAATGAGCTGATGCGGTGGGACATTCATGTTGATGACAGTAGTGGCGTGCCGCTGAGTGATACCGCGCCGGCGGTATTTTTAAAGCATATTATCAATGTGCAATTGCAGCAATTTAGCCCTTCGGCTTTGTTAGGTTTGATCAAACACCCTTATTTTAGAACTGAATTTTGGGCTGGAGATTTACTGGCGTTCGATTCAGATGAAGCGGCGCGGGCGATATTGGCGTTGGAGTTGATTTTACTGCGCGGGGTGCGACCGGCGGCTGGCATTGACGGCTTGTTGGCAACCTTGCAGGTCAAGCATGATGAGCGGTTTTTTAAGCCGGCTGAACAGCAATATATGCACCCGCTGATAGCCAAATTAACCGATGATGATTGGGAATTGGCGCGGCTATTGTTGGAGAATTTGAAATTTATATTTAAGCCGATAAATATCAGTGGTGAACAAAATTTTATTGAGATTTTCAAACAGCATATCGCAGCTATGCAGTGTTTAAGCCAGATAGATATAGATGGTAATTCACTGATTTGGCAAACTCATGAAGGCGAAAACTTGGCGCTTTTGTGTAGCGATATTTTGCAGAGTGAGGCTTATTTTGAGCCAGTTAGTCTGGTTGAATATGAGGCTTTGTTGGCGCAATTGATGAGCGGCATGATGGTGCGGTCTAAAGATATATCTTATGGCGGATTGGCGATTTTGGGCGCGATGGAAGCGCGGCTGGCCGATTTGGACATCGCCATTTTGGGTGGCCTTAATGAAGGCGTGTGGCCGCAAATACCGCAAGCAGATGCCTGGGTGAGCCGCCAAATGATGCGGCAAATTGGTTTACCGGCGCCCGAGCGGCGGGTTGGCCTATCGGCACATGACTTTGTGGCGGCATTTTCATTTGATAAAATATATATGACACGGGCGGAGAAATTGGGCGGCGCACCAACCATTGCCTCGCGCTGGTTATTGCGTTTAAAAGCCGTATTAAGCGCTATGGATATGGACGATATTTTAACGCCACAATTGCCATGGAGCCATTGGGCGCAAAAGATAGATGAGCCGGCACAAATTAAAGCCACACCTCGGCCAGAACCTCGGCCACCAGTTGCCGCGCGGCCAAGCCGGATGAGTGTGACTGACATTGAAACGTGGATCAGAGACCCTTATGCGATTTATGCCAAACGCATACTTAAATTATCGCCATTAGACGCGGTTGAATTGGAAATAAGTGCGGCCGAAAAAGGCTCGCTTTTTCATGATATTTTGCACCAGTTTAGCGAAGCTTATAAAGGTATGATTGGCGAGGATGCACTAGGTGTTTTGACCGGTATTGGGGCTCAAAAGTTTGAAGCGATTAAGCTGGCTTGGCCGCAATTATATGCTTTTTGGTGGCCGCGGTTTTTGCGGGTCGCCGTGTGGTTTTTGACCGAAGAGGCCAAGCGCCGCTGTGATGATTTGAACATTTATAGTGAAATAAAAGGCCAGATGCATTTTAATGCCCATTATGGTGCGGACGGCATGCAGCCCTTCACCCTAACCGCACGGGCTGACCGGGTGGATATACGCCCTGAACGGGCTGAAATTATCGATTATAAAACTGGTGCACCACCTGCAGCAAAACAAGTGAGCGCCGGCTTTGCGCCGCAATTGTTATTAGAGGCGGCGATATTGGCAGCGGGTGGGTTTGAGAATTGTTATATAGATGGCGATGTACCGATTGCCTTTACATATATTCAGCTGACTGGCGCTTACCCGGCCGGTAAAGTACAAGATTTCAAGCGCTTGGATGCTGAGCAATTGATTGCAGACGCGTTGGAAGGATTGGAACAACGAATCGCTGATTTCGCGGACCAAAACACCGCCTATCGACCGCGGGAATTGGCTGAATTTGCGGCCAGATTTAGAGATTATGATCATTTATCGCGCCTAAAAGAATGGTCACTCGGCGAAGGCGGTGACGCATGAGTGAACAACTAGCTCTGACCACCCAATTGCAAAATGCCGCGGCTGCGCCTGAATTGTCGGCATGGGTGAGTGCCAATGCGGGCAGTGGCAAAACCTATGTCTTGGTCAAACGGGTGATCCGGATTTTATTATCTGGCACGATGCCGCATAAGATATTGTGCCTAACATTCACCAAAACCGCAGCGGCGGAAATGCAGAATCGATTGTTTAAAATACTGTCCGAATGGGCGGTGATGGATGACCAAAAATTGGTTGCCGAAATAGAAAAAATGGCGGCGGTGCGGTTGGAGTTGAACGAGCTCGGTAAAGCCCGACGGTTGTTTGCCGAGGCGCTTGAAACGCCCGGTGGGCTTAAAATTCAGACCATTCATGCTTTTTGTGAACGCATATTGCATACCTTTCCGATAGAGGCCGGCATATCGCCACAGTTTGAAGTGATTGATGATCGTTCCGCCAGCGAAATGTTGGCAAATATCAAACGCGAAATATTGAATGAAGCGCAGAATGTTGGTGGAAAATTTGGCGATGCGATGACGGTGGTCAGCCAATATGCCAATGAGATGAAATTTGATGAATTACTAGGCGGGTTGATTAAAAACCGTAGCAAAATCGCCAAATTGATTGGTTATGATTTTACGGACATTGGTCTGGATGCAGCACCATTGGGCAAAGCGATTGGCAAATTGGGTGCGGTTTTGGGGTTGAATGATTTGCTCGGCCAAGCTGACAATGAAGGCATGGATGTTGAGGCTTTTTATCAAGGTATATTGGCTGATAAGAGCCAATGGCCATCGAATGATTTGCGAAAAATGGCTGAGATTTTGCGCCAAGACGGCAAGAAAACCAATGCTAAATTTGCAACATTTATGCTGGACGCCTTGACGATCGAAAACAATGAGGTGCGCATCACTGCTTATTTTAATATTTTCTTGACCGCCGATCGCACGCCGGTAAAAACTTGGATTAGTAAAAATATCCAACAAGAATATGCGGATATTTACGAGCGGCTAGAGGCCGAAAAGGCCGTGGCGGTACAGAAATATGAGACTCTATCGGCGGTAAAATTATACCAAGCTTCAACGGCTTTGTTTGAAATTGGCAACGCTATTCTATGGAAATTTGTGCAGCAAAAACAAACCAAAAGCTTGGTGGATTATGATGATTTAATCAATATAACCGCCAATTTATTGAACGGCAATGGCACCAAAGCCGGGCAAACTGCTTGGGTATTGTATAAATTAGACAATGGCTTAGACCATATTTTGATTGATGAAGCGCAGGATACCAGCCCGGAACAATGGGCAGTGATTGAGCCATTGGTGCATGAGGTTACTGCTGGTGAGGGCGCGCGTGATATGGCGCGCAGCTTGTTTGTGGTGGGTGATGAAAAACAGTCTATCTATAAATTCCAAGGTGCGAACCGGGCTGAATTTAAGCGCAAACAGATTGGTTTTAAGGCGGCATTTGAAGCGGCGCACATGCCGTGGGAAAATATTGGTCTCGACCTAAGTTTCCGGTCTGCTCCGGCCATTTTGCAAGCGGTTGACCGGGTGTTTAATTTTGCCGCAGCGGCCAGTGGTGTTTATGATGATGCCGTAGAGCAGATTAAGCAAGGCAGTATTGAGCCACGGCATTTTGCCAACCGCACGGTGGGTGGCATTGTCGAACTATGGCCGATTGAACAGGGTGCAGAGGTGGATATACCCAATGCATGGCGCGCGCCGGTTGATGAACCAAGCCCGATTAGCCCGAGCCGTATGCTGGCGGATAAAATAGCCGATAAAATTGCGGTTTGGTTGGCTGATGGTCGCAAGCTGAAATCTAACAATCGGTTGGTAAAACCCGGTGATATTTTGATATTGGTTCGCCGGCGAAACGATTTTGTCAATGCGTTGATACGGGCGCTGAAAAAACACAACATTCCTGTGGCAGGCATTGACCGTATGCGGGTGCGCAATGAGCTGATTGTTGAAGATATGATTGCCTTGGGGCGGTTTTGTTTGTTGCCTGAAGATGAGCTGACCTTATCGATTATTTTGAAAAGCCCGTTGGTTGGGGTGAATGATGAAGAGTTGTTTGAGCTGGCTTTTGGCCGCAAAATAAACTTGTGGCAAGCGTTGAAAGTGAATGCCTCGCCAAAATGGCAAGCCGTGTATAAGCAGTTAAATGACTGGCGGTTATTGTCGCAACGGGTGCGACCGTTTGATTTTTATATGCAGATATTGGCGGCTGATGGCATGCGCGTACGGCTAATTGCGCGGTTGGGTGTTGATGCGCTTGACCCATTGGATGAGTTTTTAAATTTGGTGGAGACATTTGAGCTGAACCACATTGCCGATTTGAATCAGCTGATCAAATGGATTGAAAGTGATGAAGAAGAGCTAAAGCGCGAGATTGATCAAGAGAAAGACGAAGTGCGCATTATGACGGTGCATGGTGCCAAGGGGCTAGAATCTAACATTGTGATCTTGCCAGATACTTGCAGTTTGCCGCAAAAATCGCGTGGCGAAGATTTGGGCTTTAAACCGGATTTTGCTTATTGGCGACCCAATAGAGATATTGAACCACCATTGGTGAAAGACATAAAACAGGCCAATTATGTGGCCGAAATTGAGGAATATCACCGTTTGCTTTATGTGGCGATGACGCGGGCTGGGGATGAGCTATACATTGCCGGCTATGCTAAAAAACCTGCCACCGAAAAAGCCGAATTTTACAACTGGTATCAGCTTGCGGAACAAGCATTTTTGGACTGGGCGGTTGAGGTTGAAACTGACGATGGCGAACGGATATTGCGCTATGAAGACGCTGGTGATGTGGAGCCGAGTGATGATGAAAGCCTGTGGGAAGAAGCCGAGGTTGATTTGCCAGCTTGGGCGGCACAAGATGCACCGGCAACCAAGGCCAAGCTGCGAGCGTTGGCGCCATCCACTTTGTTAGAGACTGAAATGGATGTGGCAGATGCTGGTTTTGATGCGGATGTAGACATGCGCCTGTCGCCATTATATGGTTTGGATGATCGGCGGTTTTTGCGTGGCAATTTGATTCATAAATTATTGGAAAACCTACCGAAATTGGAAGTTGCTCAACGTGATGTGGCGGCGATGCGTTATTTGCAAAGATATAAAGAGCAATTTGATGCGGATATTTTGCTGGAAATTGCGGACGAGGTGAAA
>NVUS02000200.1 GCA_002402005.2 OCS116 cluster bacterium
AGTTATTGCTGCGGTGTTAGGTGGTGGCGTATTTGGCGATCATTGCTCACCTATCTCTGATACTACGTGTGTGTCTGCAATAGCCTCAGGTTGTAATTTGTTAGAACACGTTAAAACGCAATTACCATACTCTTTGTTTGGTGGCGCATTAACCTTAGTGTGCTACACCATTGCCAGTGTGATCATGGTGGGAGTGTAAAAATAAAATGAAGTTTTTACTTTTTACATTGTTAACATTGCTGAGCGATTTTTCACTTGCCAATAGCGATGTTCAGCATACCAAGCCATTAGTAAAAACATCAACATTAACGAGCAACCACTTAACGTCAACGGAAATAGACCAAATAGCCGCGAGGGTAATGAAGTCTTTTAGTATTCCTGGTGTTGCTATTGGCGTTATTCACCAAGGAAAAATTGTTCATGCGCAAGGTTACGGTGTAAAGGAAATAACGACTAAACCCAAACGACCAAATAATAAAGTTAATACCAATGCTATTTTTAAAATAGCGTCAAACACTAAAGGTTTTACAACGGCCGCTTTAGCGATTTTAGTGGATGAAGATAAGCTTAGCTGGCAAGGTAAAGTGGTCGATTATTTACCTGAGTTCAAAATGGCGGATGACTGGCTAAGTAAAAATTTTACCGTGATCGACTTATTAACCCATCGTAGTGGTTTAGGCTTGGGGGCGGGTGATTTAATGTTATGGCCAGAGCCATCTTCTTTTACTCGTGATGAAGTGATTAAAAATTTACGTTATTTAAACGTGCAAGGTAATTTTCGCGCTAGTTTTTCATCCACGGGACATGGGCATAGCCAAATAGGGCGATGCGATCGACGCCTAAGGATATGGATTTTTGGGCGGTGTCTAGGATTTTGGTGACATCTTGTTTGGGCAGGCCATAAATAATGTCAATATTGACGTTGTTTACACCCAATTTGGCCAATTTGTCGATGACATGCTTGGTTTCTTTGAAAGTTTGAATGCGATTGATGGCTTTTTGCACTTCGGGGTCGAAATCTTGCACGCCGACGCTGATGCGGTTGATGCCGCTATCGGCCAGGGCGTGCAGCATATCATCTTGAATGTCGCGTGGGTCGATCTCGACGGCGATTTCGGCATTTTTTGCTAGAGTGAAACTAGATTTGATATGGTGCATTAAGCCGGTGAAATCATCTGGTGATAGGATTGTCGGTGAGCCGCCGCCGAAATGGATGTGGCTGACGGGGTGAGCGGTTGGGTTTTGTTTGATGATGGTGGCAATGGTGGTTATTTCGGCTTTGAGCGCCACTAGATATTTGGCAATGGGTTGATATTTTTGAGTTATTTTGGTGTGGCAGCCGCAGAACCAGCATAATGTATCGCAATAGGGGATGTGGAAATAGAGTGACAGGTTTTGACCATCGGGTAGATTGTTGAGGCTATCCTTAAAGGTAGCTGCGGTCACTTGATCAGAAAAATAAGGTGCGGTGGGGTAGCTGGTATAGCGCGGAATGGGTTGGCTATATTTATCGAGTAGAGTTTTGATTTTTTGGGGATTTTGCACTTTATCTGACCTTGATTGTTTGGGTCAGCTTAATCAAATTTGGAATGTTTAAAATGTGCCAAATGGTCACAGATTGAATTTGGAAATTTAGACATAAAAAAGGCCACCCGAAGGTGACCATTTTATCGAATGGAGCGGGCGATGAGATTCGAACTCACGACCCTAACCTTGGCAAGGTTATGCTCTACCCCTGAGCTACGCCCGCGCTTCATTCGTGATCTGGTTTATAGTTCAATTGCAGAATAAAGCAATAGCCAAGATGCAGTTTTTCCGCAACTTATTCACACTATTATGATATTTGTTTATAACTTCCCAAAAACCGCGAAACGGCTTAACATAGAAGCATGAAAATATTCGAAAAACAGAAATCAGTTGCGCAATTGCCGACGAAAGTGAAATTATTTCCTTTGCCGGAGGTGATGTTGTTGCCGCAAACTCAATTGCCACTTAATATTTTTGAAAAAAAATACATTGCGATGATTGATGAAGCGTTGGCTGGTGACCGGTTGATTGCGATGATTCAGCCGATGGAAGAAACCAGTGACAAAAAATTGCATGATATTGGCTGTGTGGGGCGCATTACGTCATTTCAAGAAGCCTCTAAAGGCCAATATCATATCACTCTGCTTGGTCTGTGCCGGTTTAAACTGATTGAAGAGATTGTGAATGTGGACGAGCCGGACATTGCTGATGATGTGAGCTTTCGGCGGGCGAAAATTGATTATAATGACTATTTTGACGATTTTACCAAACCGAGTGACGAACGGCAGAAGCTGATTGACCGGAAATTGCTGATTGATTCGATAAAAAATATGCTGAATCAGATGGATTTGGACATTGACTGGAGTGACCTTGCCAATACGCCGAATGAAATGTTGGTGAACGCGATTAGTATGACCAGCCCGTTCCAAATTGCCGAAAAACAGGCATTGTTGGAAGCGCCGACTGCGGCTGACCGCGCCGAATTACTGATTGCTTTGGCGAAAATGACCACGACTGAATTGCCTGATAATTTTGACCTTATTCAATGATAGAAGCTGATATTATGCCTGAATCTAAAATTAAAATGCCTTCGATTAATCCTAAGCTGCTGGAGATATTGGTTTGTCCGTTGACCAAAGAGGCGTTGACTTATGATGCCAAGGCGCAGGAGTTGATTAGTGAGAAGGCGAAGTTGGCTTATCCGATACGGGATGGGATTCCGATTATGTTGATGGAGGAGGCGCGGGAGCTTTAGGAGATTAGGTTCTTGTTGATGCTCTGGAAGTCTCATTTTTACGCCTACCTGTCGGTAGGCTAGAAGCACTGCACCCCAAGGGCACTTTGTCGCTTCGCTCTTTTTGACCTAGCACTGCACCCCAAGGGCACTTTGTCGCTTTGCTCGGGCGCGCTCGTTCGCTCCGCTCTCTAGCTAAGCCACTCAGCCGCTGGTCGGGGGTGAATTCACCACCCCAATTAACTACATTACGCTTAGTGAGCTGGAGTTTGGCGAAACACTGAATTCTGGTGCCCAGCAGCAGACTCAGAATTTGCTGCTTGTTGCATAGTGCATATCGTGGGAAAAGGGTTCGAACCGTAGGTGAGACAAGCGCGACTGCGCGTCGCCGTTAGGCGTGGCAAGAGAGCGGAGCGAACGCACGCTAGTGCTAGCAGAGAGAAGGCCGATAGGCCGCACGAACAAAAAAATGAAACTTCCAGAGCATCAACAGGAGCACGACCCAGCATTTGCGAGAAATTCAGTGATTGTACTTTACCTCCGAACAAGCCACCCCCACCAAAACCCGCGCCGCCTCCCCCGCACTTTGCGCATATGACGGATCCCGATGTAACAACATCGTCGCAAACGCCCCATCCATCAACAATACAATCTGCCGCGCCAATGCCTCTGCCGCGCCAATACCGCAGGACGAAAACTCCCCCGCCAACCAAGCCTCAAACTTTTTCTTATGCGCCACCCCAACTTTAATCGCCGGGTGCCCGGGCATATTGGCCAACTCCGCGGTGGTACGCAAAAACCCACAACCTTGCCATTTTGGATGCTCTGCCGCCTTGGCCAAATTTACAAATATCGCCCCAACCTTATCGGCCAAATCACCTTGCTCTTGTTCAAACCAAGCCGCAAACAACGCCAAATTCGGCTGATCACGCGAGGTCAGATAAGCAGTGATCAAATCATCCTTGCTCCTATAATGATAATAAAGCGTTTTTTTGGTGATGCCGGCTTGCGCCGCAATGGCATCAACACTGACCGCCTTAATGCCCTCGGCATAAAATAACTTATTCGCCGCATCAATAATCCGGTCTTTGGTGGGTAGTTTTGAAGTTTCCATATCTATGTATACTCACTAGTGAGTGTAAGTCAAATCTCTAATCGGTTAGCATAAGCCAACTAAAAGGAAAAAACATGACCAAAACCGTAATATATGAGCAAAGAGATCAGGTGGCTTTATTGACACTTAACCGCCCCAAAAAACTAAATGCGCTGAATTATGAGACCATTGACCGGCTTATGTCGCTCCTCAACCAAATTGAGGATGATGACACGATACAGGCGGTGATTCTAACCGGCAATGGCAGAGCATTTTCGGCCGGTGGGGACATTCCGGAATTCACCCAAAGCATTGAGCAAGGCGTTGATGTGGCGCTCAAACAGTTTTGCCGCCGCGGTCAAAACCTTACTAAATATTTAGAGAATTTCCCCAAGCCAATCATCGCCGCGGTCAATGGCCTTGCGTTTGGTGGGGGGTGCGAAATAACCGAAGCGGTGCATCTGGCCATTGCCAGCAAAGACGCCATATTCGCCAAACCAGAAATTAACATCGGCATCCCCCCCATATTTGGCGGCACACAACGTTTACCAAGGCTTGTCGGGCGCAAGCGAGCGCTTGAATTATTGCTAACTGGTGACTATTTTAGCGCTGAACGTGCTTATCAGATGGGCTTGATCAATAAAATCGTTTCGCCGGAGGAATTATTGCCAGCTGCGTTCAAAATGGCGGCGCGGATATTGCGCCATTCGCCGTTGACCACCGCCCGTATCATCAGCGCGGTCACCCGCGGCATCAACACCACGATTGATGAAGGGCTGCACATAGAAGCAGAGCAATTTGCCCGCATGGCAGCCAGTGATGACGTAAAATTACGGCTTAATGATTGGCAGAAAGGTGTGGCGCCAAAATCTGAATTAATCAGTTAAAACACGCGCTCTATGAAAACACTTGCAATGGGTGGGCATCAAGTGCTAA
>NVUS02000201.1 GCA_002402005.2 OCS116 cluster bacterium
AAGCGGTTGAGCGCATCAACAAGCGGCATAATCGGACGTTTTTGCATGTCCTCATCGCCATCAACCACCACCTTGCCATCGGCCAAAGCCACGGCGGCAGTTAAAAACCGGGCAGCTGTGCCAGCATTGCCAACAAATAGTGCCTCATCGTCTTTGGGTGCAAATAATTTCCCGCTGCTGTTTATGGTAATTTTAGTGGCGTTTAATTCACCAACTTCAACACCCATTTTGCGCAGAGATTGTGCCATATAAATTGTATCGTCACTCACCAAACAACCGGTAAGCTCGGTAGTACCAGACGACAAGGCGGCCAGCAACAAAGCGCGGTTGGAAAGGGATTTAGAGCCGGATACGATGACCAAGCCATTCAGGGGAGTTTGCGGACGAACAATTCTTACAGCCTGTTGAGGTTCTGTAATATTTGTCAATTTTCTATCTTTTCTTCTATGCCCGCATTTCGCGGGCTGATTGGGCAATTGAGGTCAATTTAAATGAATATACACATAAATCAACCTCAAATAGTTTTCATATAATTATTGCTTGCCGACGGTGGCAAAGGTAATCACATCATCTACCGTTTCAATTTGGCCGGTCGCGCCGATTTCTGCGGCTGCTTGGCCATAAAATTTGCCATTGATGACATTATTAAAAACCGCAACATCCGTGCCATTGTCAGCAAAGCTCAATGCACCTGAAAAGCCATTGCCGGAGATTTTGCCGTTTTGAATGCTGACAACGTAACTTTCGTTTTTCACACTATTGTTTACCACATCATAAGTGCGGATATTATCGAATTGCCCTGCAATGGTTTGGGTTTTGAAGTTAGCTGTCAAACGGCTTGCACCATCGACCCAACGTTGCACACCACTGCCTTTATTGACTGTATAGCCTTCCACCCGGCCGTGATAAGTGACGGTTTTATCACTCGGCATGGCGGCCGTGCTCTTGCCGAAAATTGCATAGCCACGCTCGACATAATTTTCGGGGGCATTTGACAACCCAATATACCAAAGGTCAACATTATCTGTAGTTAAATTATGAGTCGGTGCAAGGTCTCGCTTGGATGAGTTTTGCAATGAAATAGTGATGTTGCCAAATTGTTTTTGATAGAGATAGGCCTCACCGGTGACTAGATCGGCATTGGTAAAATTATAAGTCTTGCCATCTCGCACAAAAGTCAACATGCCGCCACTGTTTTGTGACAATTCGATTTCTATTGATTTAAGGGTTGATTGGCTTTTGGCGGCATCGCGGTTAATGGTTGCCATAAACGCCTTACCATTCACTGGATTGACCGCGTTAACACTGCCACCGGTTGTACCGCTGGCCACCAAACTAGTGACAGCCAAGCCAATAAGGCTGGTTTTGACAATCAAATTTTTAGCCGTGAATGGTTTTGTAAATACAAGCATAATGCCCCCGCAATAACATTAGAAAAAAAGTAAACATTTATAAAACATTAGAATTATAAAGGCAGTAATTTCTCAATATTGCAAGGGCTAATAATATTCTTAAGTATATACCTCAATGGTTAGCACCAAATCATGCGCTTCGACACGCTTGCCGGCGGGCAGTACAATTTCTGACACCTTGCCATCCACCTCGGCATAAACCGCAGTCTCCATTTTCATCGCTTCCATCACAAAGAGACGATCGCCTTTGCTGACTTTGTCGCCGAGATTAACCGCGAAATTAGCCACCAGGCCGGGCATCGGTGCACCGATATGGCCGGCGTCATTGGCATCGGCTTTGCGCACTTTAATCACATCACCAATAAGCGCATTGTCTTCAATGCGCACGGTGCGGGGTTGGCCGTTTAGTTCGAAGAATACTTTGCGGTTGCCGTCTTCATCTACATCGCCCAAGGCTAGATAGCGGATAATTAGGGTTTTGCCACGTTCCATCTCGACACTGACTTCGCTGCCAGTTTCGATGCCGTAGAAAAACACATCGGTCGGCAGGACTGATAGATCGCCATAATCGGCACGGCGGGCCATATAGTCTTTGAACACTTGCGGATACATAAGATGTGAGGCCAGTTCGGCATCAGTAATTTTATAATCAACCAGCTCTTCGACCATTTTGCGCTCGGCGATTAGATCGACAGGAGCGAGTGATGCGCCGGGGCGTTCGGTAAGTGGTTTTTCGCCTTTAAGTACTTTCTTTTGCAGCGCTTCGGGGAAGCCGCCAACTGGTTGGCCTAAATCGCCTCTGAAGAATTCTATCACCGAGGCGGGGAAGGCAATTTCGTGATCTGGATCTTGCACTTGCTCAACTGATAACTCGCTGGTCATCATATACAGCGCCATATCGCCGACCACTTTGGAGCTTGGCGTTACTTTAACGATGTTGCCGAACATTTTATTGACATCAGCATAGGTTTTGGCAACCAATGGCCATTTTTGTTCGAGGCCTAGGCCGCGGGCTTGTTCTTTTAAATTGGTATATTGTCCACCGGGCATTTCGTGCTTGTAAACGTCTGACGCGCCAGATTTAATGCCAGCTTCGAAGCCTGCATAATGGCGTCTAACGTCTTCCCAATAATTATTGATGGTGATGAGGGCATCATCGTCCAAACCTGTTGCGCGGTCGCCATATTTAAGCGCCGCATGGATAGAGCCCAGATTTGGCTGGCTGGTCAGGCCGGACATGACATCAAACGCCACATCGACAGCATCGACACCGGCATCAACCGCGGCCAATACGCTAGCAGCTGCAATACCGCTGGTATCATGAGTATGGAAATGTAGCGGAATGCCAACTTCTTGCTTAAGTGTGCTAACCAATAGCTTGGCGGCTTCGGGTTTGACCAAGCCGGCCATGTCTTTAATGCCGATAATGTGGGCGCCGGCAGCCTCGAGCTGTTTGGCCATATCTACATAATATGCAAGCGTATATTTATCTTCATTCGGGTTGGTGAGATCGCCGCTATAGCAGATGGCAGCTTCGCAGATTTTGCCACTGTCAATCACCGCATCCATGGCCACGCGCATGTTTTCGACCCAGTTGAGGCTATCGAATACGCGGAATACATCGACGCCTTCTTGTGCTGCTTGTTTGACGAAATATTGCACCACATTGTCGGGGTAGTTTTTATAGCCAACACCATTGCTAGCCCGCAATAGCATTTGCAGCATGACATTTGGCACAGCTTCACTAAGCTCATTAAGGCGCTTCCATGGGCATTCGGTTAAGAAGCGCATCGCCACATCGAAAGTCGCGCCGCCCCAGCATTCTAGTGAGAAAAGATCGGATAAATGTTCGGCATAATAAGGCGCAATGGAAGTGATGTCTTTGGAGCGCATGCGGGTGGCGAATAGGCTTTGGTGGGCATCTCGCATGGTGGTATCGGTGATCAATACGTTTTTCTGTGCCAACATCCATTTGGAGACTGCGTCTGCGCCTTCGGCTTTGAGCAGGTCTTTTGTGCCGGCTTGCAATTGCGCGCTGCGGCTGGTTCTTGGGATTTTAATTGCCGGTGGGTTGTTCGGCACCGGGCGGCCTTTAACCTCTTCATTGCCATTGACGATGACATCGCCCATAAAATTAAGCAAACGGGTGGCGCGATCGCGGCGCTCGGGAAATTCGAACAGGCTTGGGGTTTGGTCGATAAACCTTGTGGTATAATTGCCAGTTGCAAAATCGGGGTGATTAATGAGTTTTTCTAAAAATTGCAGGTTGGTTGATACGCCCCTGATGCGGAACTCGCGCAGGGCTCTGTCCATCCGGCGAATGGTTTCGCGCGGGGTGGCGCCCCAAGCGGTGACTTTTTCGAGCATGCTGTCATAAAATGGGGTGATGACTGCGCCGGAGAAGGCTGTGCCGCCATCTAAGCGGATGCCAAAGCCTGTCGCGCCGCGATAGGCGGTGATGCGGCCGTAATCTGGCACAAAATTCTCTAACGGGTCTTCGGTTGTAAGACGACATTGCAGGGCATGACCGTTGAGGCGAATCTCGCTTTGTTGTGGCACACCGGTCTCTTTGACATGGCCAACGCGGCCACCTTGGGCGATGCGGATTTGGGCTTTAACGATGTCAATGCCGGTGACTTCCTCGGTCACTGTATGCTCAACTTGCACCCGTGGGTTGACCTCGATGAAATAATATTGACCATCATCGACATCCCATAGAAATTCGACCGTGCCGGCATTTTGATAGCCGGCGCTGCTCATCAATTGATGGGCGGACATGCAGATTTCCTCGCGCTCTTCATCGCTTAGATAGGGTGCGGGGGCGCGTTCGACCACTTTTTGGTTGCGGCGTTGCATCGAGCATTCGCGCTCGAATAAATGCACCACATTGCCATATTCATCAGCCAAAATTTGCACTTCGATATGGCGGGCACGGCGGATTAGTTTTTCGAGATAGACCTCATCATTGCCAAACGCGGCTTTGCTTTCGCGCTTACCTGAATCGACTTGGGCGTGTAGTTCTTCGGCATTCTCGATGACGCGCATGCCACGGCCACCACCGCCCCATGAGGCTTTGAGCATTAACGGGTAGCCGACTTTTGCGGCCATATCTTCGACTTGTTTTTTGTCTAGCGGCAGCGGCTCTGTGGCGGGCACGGTTGGCACGCCGGCATCATCAGCGACATGACGAGCCGAGACTTTATTGCCGAATTTTTTCATAATGTCAGTTGAAGGACCGATAAATTTAATGCCGGCATCTTCGCATGCGGTTACAAAATCTGGGTTTTCGGATAAGAAACCATAGCCGGGATGAATGGCATCAACACCGCTTTCGACCGCAATGCGGATGATGTCTTCGATGTCTAGATAGGCTTGTACCGGGCGTTTGCCTTCGCCGACCAAATAGCTTTCATCGGCTTTAAAACGATGCAGGGCAAAACGGTCTTCGTGCGAATAGATGGCCACGGTTTTGATGCCCAGCTCGGTGGCTGCGCGGCAAATGCGGATGGCGATCTCGCTACGGTTGGCGACTAATAATTTAGTGAATGGCTGAATAGACATAATGCTCCCCACACCGCCAAAAATGGCGATTTGATTGATAAATTTTACCAATTGGGCAGTGCCAACTGGTAAAATGGAATGCACCCGAAACTCTCTAAATATGTGATTTAAAAGAGCCTTCTCCTCAAGCAGCCTCAATGTGCAAAATGACAACTAAAATGGCAAGCTATATTATTTAATTATGAGCTATATGTGTATAATTATACCAAGATTATGACCAAGACATAACATATGGTGATTTTTGACCGGCAGAGGCGGTTAAATCATTGAGTTTTGGTTGGCTCTGATCGTTACATGGTTTGACCCATAATGCATCCCAGCCTGCCGATTGCGCGCCGTGATAATCATTCACCTCGCCATCGCCGATGAAAAGACAATCTTTGGCATCAACATTCATAAGTTGTGCGACCCTGTCAAAACAAGCAGGGTTAGGTTTGTTAATGCCCAAAATCTCATCGCCCGAGGCAAAGGCCGTATCAAAACAATCGCGAATGCCGAGATGATCAATGACCGCATGTTGCATGAAAGATGGGCCATTGGTGATGAGAGTGAGTTTTGCGCCTGAGGCTTTGAGGTTTTTAAGCATCGGCACAACGCCATCAAACAATCTTTGATTTTGCGCCCAGAGGTTAGAGAAATTGGTGAGCTGCTGTTGGGCCTCGGTTTGGCTAATGTTGGACATAAT
>NVUS02000202.1 GCA_002402005.2 OCS116 cluster bacterium
AGCACCACGCGCATTGACCTGGTTCATCAAATCAAACCGTTTCATTTCAGTTTGCAATATCGGGGTTAAAGATATGGCAGAAGCGTTATTGATCACAATGTCAATGCCACCAAATGTTTCAACGGTTTTCTCAATCGCTTCTTTCACATGGTCTTCTTCGCGTATATTCACCCGCAATGGCAAGGCTTTGCCGCCCAAAGCCTCAATCTCTTTTGCAGCGGTATATATTGTGCCTTCAAGTTTGGGGTGTGGTTTGGTACTTTTGGCTGCAATGGCAATATTCGCGCCTTGCTTGGCGGCGGCTTTGGCGATGGCCAAACCAATGCCGCGGCTCGCACCGGTGATAAAAAGGGTTTTGCCTTTTAGTGGATTACTGCTCATATCATTCTCCCTATAATGTAAACATGTCGTCAGGCGCGGCGAGTAAAACCTCACTGCCATCAATAATTATTTTGTTCAATGCCATCACTTCTGGCAATAAATTCTCAGCAAAGAACCGCGCCAAAATCATATATTCCGCCGCGTTAGATGCTTTCCCTACACAAGCCAAAGCCCCCTTGGCAATATAATGCGCGCCCAATAGCAGCCCCATCAAGCGCAGATAATTGGTCGCCGCCGCCAATGGCAAGTCAGCATCTTCATCCTTAGCCGCCAATAACCACATCGTGGCCTCTTTAGCCGCTTCAGCCGCATCTTTTAGGCGGTAAGCGGTTTTGCCAAACGCTTGGTCAGAGTGCATCAAATCATCAGCCGTTGCCATCGCCATGTCAACAAATCTCAAAGCGGTCGTGCCATTGTCCATATTGAGCTTACGCCCCACCAAATCCATGGCTTGAATGCCATTGGTGCCTTCATATATAGCCGCAATGCGCGCATCACGATAATGTTGCGCCGCACCAGCTTCTTCAATAAAGCCCATACCACCATGAATCTGCACCCCTAAAGAAGCTGATTCCGTGCCCATGTCAGTGGCATAACCTTTGGCAATCGGGGTCAAAAAATCCGCATCCAATGCAGCCATTTTCGCCTCATCACCATCAAGCATTTTGCTCAAATCTAACGACAATGCGGTCTGATAACATAAAGCCCGCGAGGCCAAAGTGTAGCAACGTTGCTTGAGCAACATATTTTTAATATCGGGGTGATTCTTAATCAAGGTCATCTTGCCTTTGGGCGTATCAGGCCGTTTGCCCTGTGTCCGCTCATTGGCATAATTAATCGCATGTTGATAGGCGCGGTCGCCAATCGACACCCCCTGTGTCGCCACCATCAAACGGGCATTATTCATCAGCATAAACATGCCGTTAATGCCTTTATTCTCTTCGCCAATCAGGTACGCCGTCGCGCCTTCAAAAGCCATGGTGCAAGTCGGGCTGCCATGAATGCCCAGTTTCTCTTCAAGCCCAATGGCTTCAACATGATTACGCGCACCCAAACTGCCATCGTCATTGACCAGATATTTTGGCACAATAAATAACGAGAGGCCTTTCACACCCTTAGGTGCATCTTCAACCCGCGCCAATACCAGATGAATGATATTCTCTGCCACATCATGTTCACCATAAGTGATGAATATTTTCGTGCCGTGTAGTTTAAAATCGTCACCATCGCGGACTGCCTTGCAAGCCAACATGCCAAGGTCAGACCCCACATCCGGCTCAGTCAAATTCATCGTCGCCGACCAATTGCCGCTGATAATCTGTTCCAAATAAATCCGCTTCTGCTGATCAGTGCCTAAATTTTCAATCGTATCTGCAGCGCCTTGGGTCAGTACTGGGCCAATGCCAAACGCCATCGAAGCGGCGTTCCACATTTCAGTGGTCGCCACGCCCAGCACAGTTGGCAAGCCCTGCCCGCCATGTTCCACACTATGCGGCAAACTCGCCCAACCCGCTTCGCACCAATCTCTATAGGTTTTGCCCCAACCGGTGGCGGTTTTCACTTCGTTAAACGCATTGTCATGTTTTACCAATGTCGCACCTTCAACATCACCAATGCGGTTTAGCGGGGCAATTTCATTCTCGGCAAATTTGGCCGCTTCCAACAATACGGCATCAACCAAATCTGGCGAAAGTTCAGCAAATTCATCTGCTTTCACCCGCGTGGTGAATTCGGTCATATAATCGAGCGTGAATTTAATGTCGTCGATTGGCGCTTTATAAGTCATTATTTTCCCTTTTTAGGCTTTTTGTTAAGTTTAGAGTTGCGAAGCGCATTTGAGCAAGCTAATTTCTTAAAAAAAGCCAATCAGCACTGCATTGACTGTAGGGCAATGGGTATAACTAGGAATTTTTTGTCACTATGGTCGAAATTTTACGCGCCAACCAACAAAATTTAAAAGAAGCTGGCAAGGCTATCAGGCGCGGCGAATTGGTCGCCTTCCCCACTGAAACCGTCTATGGCCTAGGCGCCGATGCCACAAGTGACAAAGCCGTGGCCGCCATCTACAAAGCCAAAGGCCGGCCAAGCCACAACCCGCTTATCGTGCACATCACGAGCCTAGAACAAGCCCAAAAATACGGCGAATTTGACGCGAGAGCCAAAAAATTAGCCGCCAAATTCTGGCCGGGCCCCATGTCACTCATCGTCAAACGCACCGCCAATTGCCCATTGTCAGAAATTGTCAGCGCCGGCGGCGATACGGTGGCGTTGCGCATGCCCGCCCACCCCATCTCGCGGCAATTGCTAGAGGCAGCCAATGTGCCGGTCGCCGCGCCCAGCGCCAACCTATCTGGCGGCATCAGCCCCACTTTGCCCGAACATGTCAAACAAAGCCTAGGCGATAAAATATTCATGTTAATTGATGGCGGCGCGTGCTTGGTCGGGGTCGAAAGCTCAGTCATTTCAGTTGTGCCCAATGAAAGTGTTAAAATCCTGCGCCCTGGCAGCATTGATGCCAATGACCTATCAAAATTCCTCGGCGAACCGATTGAGCAAAGCCAACAATCCAAATCTGCCGATGAGCCACTCATCTCGCCAGGCTTACTGTCCAGCCATTACGCCCCAAATGCCGGCCTGCGGATGAATGTCGATGCACCCAAAAAAAACGAAGCCTATTTGGCCTTTGGCACAGTTAATTTCAGCAATCACACACTTAATTTAAGCCCAACCCAAGACCTACATGAAGCGGCGCAGAATCTTTTTGCTATGTTGCACGCGTTAGACGCTTATTGTATGGAAAACAAATGCACAATTGCCGTCGCCCCCATTCCCAATCACGGCATTGGCATTGCGATTAACGACCGTTTAACCCGCGCCGCCGCCCCAAAGTGAAGAAAAATTATGACTTATAATCAACTCAACAAAACCGATATCGAATTTTTCACTGCACTTTTGGGTGCAAAAGATGTGCTGACCAAAACCGCCGATATCGAGCCGCATATCGAAGAGCCACGCAAAATCTATACTGGCAATAGCCCATGTGTATTGCGGCCTGAGAACACCCAACAAGTTTCCAAAATCATGGCCTATGCCAACCAGCGCACACTTGCCATCATCCCACAAGGCGGCAACACAGGCCTAGTCGGTGCACAAGTTCCCAAATTAGGCGGCGAAATTATTTTATCCTTAAGCCGTTTGAGCGGCGATATAAAAGTCTCCCAACAAACCCAAAGCCTCAATTGCGGCGTTGGCAATACACTGGCGCAAGTGCAGTTAGCCGCGTTAGATGCCGGCCTGTTTTTCCCCCTAAGCTTAGCCTCCGAAGGCTCCTGCCAACTTGGCGGCAATATCAGCTCCAATGCCGGCGGTACGGGCGTGCTAAAATACGGCAATATGCGCGATTTGGTCTTGGGTCTCGAAGTGGTCATGGCCGATGGCCAAATCTGGAACGGGCTTAAAAACCTACGTAAAGACAATACCGGCTATGA
>NVUS02000203.1 GCA_002402005.2 OCS116 cluster bacterium
GCTCGAAAGCATTGTGCTGTTTCTGATCATCTTCATGTGGACACCGCCGCATTTCTGGGCGCTCAACCTCTACATCAAACGCGATTACGAAAAAGCCAAAATCCCGATGATGCCCAGCGTCAAAGGCGAACCGTCAACCCGCACACAAATCCTCATCTATACCTATATAGTGGCGCTTTGTGGCCTGTTACCAACCCTGCTTGGCTTTGCCGGCATGCTTTATGGTGGCACCGCTTTGGCTCTAGGTTTGGCTTTCATCTATTTCGCCCACCTGGTTTATAAAAATGATAGCGGCGCTGCGGCCATCAAAGCCGCAAAGAATATGTTCGCATTTTCATTGCTATATTTAATGCTGCTATTCACTTTATTACTGGCCGAACATAGTTTTGATATATTGTTTAAACTCAATTTAATGGGATGGGTATAATGTCAACAGAACACCCGAATTTCGAATTAGATGCTGTGGTGCAAACCGAAGCGCAGAAAAAAGTCATCAAACGCCGCAACCTAGCCATCGGCTTAGTCTTGGGCGCATTGGCAGTTATCTTTTTTGCCTCCACCATCATTCGTCTGGGTGCCAATGTGGCAGACCGTACATTTTAATGAGTAAAATAAAATAATGGCTCAAATTGAGGAAGGACATCATAAACAGGATATAAAAACAGCGAAAACAGCGGTATTTTTGGCGCTATTTGTAGCTCTCATGGTCGGTATGGCCTATGCTGCAGTTCCATTATACGAGGCATTTTGCCAAGTCACCGGTTTTGGTGGCACCACACAACGGGCAGATACAGGCTCAGACGTTATATTGGCACGCACCGTCAGGGTGCAATTTGATGCCAATGTCGCAGATGACCTACCATGGGAATTCAAACCCGTCCAACGTGAGGTAGAGATTAAAATCGGCGAGAGCCAATTGATCTTCTATAACGCAACAAATTTCGCCAATAAGGACGTTAAAGGCAGCGCAATTTTCAATGTATCACCCGCGTCAGCAGGTGCATATTTTAATAAGATTGAATGTTTTTGCTTTACTGAGCAAACCTTAAATGCCCATCAAACTGTCGATATGCCAGTAGAGTTTTTTATTGATCCTGATTATGCAACCGACCCAGATTTGGAACATGTAAATATAATCACATTGTCTTATACCTTCTACCCAGCAGAAGATTAAGCCAATATAGAAATAAGGCGCAAACCACGCGCCCATTGAGGAGAGAGGCACTATGTCTGACGAAAAGAACCATGACTATCATTTGGTAGATCCAAGCCCATGGCCAATATTGACTGCGTTTGGCGTGTTTGCCATGGCAGCAACTTTTATATTTTTTATGCATGATATGGGCTCGGGTTTGTTCCCAATCATTGCCTTGGTTATCGTTTGCATCCTGTCCTATTTCTGGTGGGCAGACATTACCGATGAGGGCGAGACGCAAGGCCATCATACCCCCGTGGTGCAAATACATTTTCGCTATGGCATGTTTATGTTCCTCATGTCAGAGGTTATGTTCTTCGTGGCGTGGTTCTGGGCTTATTTCGATGCCGCGCTATTCCCCAATGAATTGATTCAAGAATTACGTGTCGAATATACTGGTGGTCAATGGCCTCCATTGTCAGTGCGTACATTTGACCCGTGGGATCTGCCATTCATCAATACATTGGTATTGCTATTGTCCGGCTTTGCGGTCACTTGGGCGCATCATGCTCTCATTCATAATGATCGTAAAACCGTCATTGCTGGCCTATCTAGTGCGGTTGTTCTGGGTGTCTTGTTTACAATCCTACAAGCGGTCGAATATAGCCATGCGGCATTTGGCATAGCAGATGGCCTTTATCCATCAACTTTCTATCTAGCCACAGGTTTTCATGGTTTCCATGTGATCATTGGCACAATATTCTTATTTGTCATCCTGATCCGTACCATTAAAGGCCATTTCAAACCTGATCACCATTTTGGTTTTGAAGCCGCTGCATGGTATTGGCATTTTGTCGATGTGATTTGGATTTTCCTATTCATCTTCATCTATGTTTTGGGCGCTGGCGATCCAGCCACCATGCCAGCAGCACACTAGATCGAGCATAATAAAAAACGATGCTCAGTCACTTAATTAGCTGGTGAACAATATTCACAAAGGCGATCCTTAGGGTCGCCTTTTTTTATTGCATGTGTTACTGGTTGCGTATGACATTTAAACCCTATCCATGGCTCACATTCTTTTCTATTTTGGTCTTTGCTGCACTCATCACATTGGGCGTTTGGCAGGTGCAGCGCTATGAATGGAAACAACAGCTCAATGCCGATATCGAGGCTTCGGCAAAGTTAGCGCCTGTGTCTTTAACTGAATTATTGAGCCAAGGCACAGCCGAGGATTTTAAATATCGCCCGGTTAAAATCACCGGTCACTACTTAGCCGATCAGCAAATTTTGGTGCGCGGCCAATATAAAAAATCCGCACGGGTCATTCTCTACGGCTTTTATGTTTTCAACCCGTTCGAATATCAAGCGGGCGATACAACCCGCCAAATTATGATCGAGCGCGGTTTCATCACCGAAGACAATTATAATGCGCCCGAAACCTACAATCAAGTGCCCACCGGCATCACATCGGTAAATGGCAACATTAAATTGGCCGAAAACCCCGGCAGCTTCATGCCCGATAATGATTCAACAAAACAAGTTTGGTTTTGGCGAGATATAGCGGCGATGGGTGCCAAGCTCAACCTAGAAAATGCCGAAATTTTCTACATTTCAGTCAACGAAAACAACCTGCAAACTTTCCCAAAACCAACAAAAATAGAAATCAAGAGCGCGGTCAATCACCTCAGCTACCTCATCACCTGGTTCGCTATGGCGGCGGGCCTGCTCATTGTCTATGCTTATATGCATGTCTATAATGGCCGGCTTTATCTGAACAAAAACAAACCTCAAAATAATGAGACTCCAAAATGACACTATTCATCTCCACTCGCGGCAATAACGACAAATTAAATTTCGAAGATGTGATGTTGCGCGGCCTTGCCCCCGATGGTGGCTTATACGTTCCCCAAACATGGCCAACCCTAAGCCTGGATGAATGGCGCAGCTTGGTCGGCAAACCCTATACCGAGGTCGCACTGGCCGTCATCAGCCCGTTCGTTGGTGACTGCATCCCAAAAGATGAGTTGAAAGACATGATTGAAGCGGCCTATGCCAGCTTCTCCCACAAAGCCATCACCCCGCTCACTCAATTAGATAGCAACCAATGGCTGCTCGAATTATATCACGGCCCGACCATCGCGTTTAAAGATGTTGCCATGCAGCTCATCGCCAAATTGATGGACAGAGCCCTAACCAAACGTGACTTGCGCTCGACCATCGTCTGCGCCACCTCTGGCGACACTGGCGGCGCGGCTGTCGAAGCTTTTATGACCTGCGACCGCATCGATTTATTTGTGCTGCATCCTGACGAAAAAGTCAGCCAAGTGCAACGCAAACAAATGACCACCTCCGGCAGCGCCAATGTTTATAACATTGCGGTTAAAGGCAATTTTGATGATTGCCAAAACCAAGTCAAAGCCATGTTCAACAATGAAAATTTCCGCGATCAAGTGGCACTTTCCGGCGTCAACAGCATCAACTGGGCGCGCATCATGGCACAAGTGGTTTATTACGTCACCTCAAGCCTCGCACTCGGTGGGCCAGACAGAGTGTGCGATTTTACCGTACCAACCGGCAATTTTGGCGA
>NVUS02000204.1 GCA_002402005.2 OCS116 cluster bacterium
CAAGCGCTGATTCGCATTTCGCCCGAAGCATATATATGCCCGATATTGCATGATGGCTTTAATTATGCCGAACTCATGTATCAAATCGGCTTCGACATTTCATCAATAAAACTGCTATTCTCATTGGGCGGCAACCCAGTTGATGGTTGTATAGCACTCGATGAATTTTTCGCCCACCGGCCAACACATGATGCAAGCTTGCTCAAACCCGAAGATTACCCAGCAGTCGATGCCAATAGCACATGCATGATCAGCTTTTCAAAAGATGACAACGGCAATGAAGCACCATTTTACCACACCCATAACCAACTTCTTGCGGCTGCCAATGTCTTTAACAGCTTGGCCAATCCGCAACAAAACCACAAAATCACCTCCCCCTTCCCGCCAACCAGCATGGCAACCTGCGCCATCACCACGCTCAGCTGGGTCATGTCGCCAGCCAGTCTTGTTTGTTATGATGGGCTCATGGCCACCGAATTCCAAAATATAGACATTAAGGACGCAATCCTTTACCTGCCCGCAACTTTTGACGAGCAAAAATTGGTCAACGCCCTGTTTGAACAGGAGCTTGATAAATTGGTTTTTGTTGGCAAAATCAATGCGGCAAACAAATCACAAAACCCACGCGCTAACATTTTAGATGTCACAACATTGGCCGAATACGCATTCATTCCGCAAATGCGCAGCCAGCAAAACCAGCAAATCCAAGCCAAAACTTATCAATATAGCCTGACAAATGGTGCGGTCGATAAAATTGTTCTGAACCAATATGAGAATCATACCGGGCAAAAAAAGTGGCAAATCTCATCTAGCTTTTTACCAACCAACACCGTTAGAATCAATGGCACATTCAACAGCAATATAGATTATGCCACCAACCTCATTGATCAAAAACTAAATGTCGGCAATATGACGCTCAGTCATGCCGATATTGAGCGTGAACTATTGGGCTTTCACGGGGTGGAAGATGCCGCCATTCTGGCGATTGAAGACAATCTACTCGGCCACCGCCCGATCATTGCCATTGTGCCCAAAGTTGGCGCGGTTATCTTGCATCACGAGCTGGTCGAATTCCTAAAAAACAAGCAGATCGCCGCTTATAAAATCCCGCAAGATCTATATAAAATTCCCAACATACCGCGCGATTATGATAATAATATCATTCGCCTGACCAGCAAACAGCAATTGCTCAAACTTGTTGGCCCGCAAAAAAGCGGCGGTGGCGATGGCCTATTGGCCGTGCAGCAAGAATTGGCATCACTTTTGGCCGATGCCCGCTAAACTAATATTTATGAATTTTACGAAACCGATTCCACAACATGAATGGCAAGCCCGAAAGATAGGTCTTCACATAACGTATATGTTGGTAATCGCCATTTAGCGACACCCGCGGCAATGCATGCAAATGCGCCTTATGCCCCGCATATAACATGCCTTTTTGCGTGGTCACTGCAGTTTTATAGCCCGCTTGTTCAGTTAGTTTAAATTCGCGCAAATTGGCTTCGGCGGCTGATCCGTAAGGATAACAAAAATGCGCACACTCAATGCCAGTCTTATCGCGAATGATCGCGCGGGATTGTTCAATTTCAATTTTGGCATCTGCATCACTTAGTTTTGCTATCGCACTGTGGCTTATCGTATGCGCGCCAATTGTAACCAATTCATCTTGCTCAAGTTGTTTCAACTGCGCCCAGCTCATCGCCACCAATTTGGTTTCTTCTATTGGGTCAAATTTGTATTTCTTGGCCAGTGCCAAAACCGCTTGGCGTTTTTCAACTTCGCCCATATCGCGCAATTGCCAATATATCTCATTATAAGCGGCGTACTTCTCGCTCACATTGCCGGTCGGCTTGTTTATCTTTATGCCAAATGCATCAAATTCAACCGATGGATTGTCGCGAATCACCGCATCCAACGCCCGCCACCACATAAATAATTTATGGTCACAAAGGTCAGTCGCCACATAAATGGTGAAAGGGCAGTTATGTTTTTTAAACACCGGATAAGCATGCTCAAGATTGTCCAAATATCCATCATCAATAGTAAATATAATATAAGGTTTTTTTGGCTTAGCAACGCCGCTTTCAAGCCGGCTCTGCATTTCATCCAGCGAAATAATCTCATAATCATTGGCTTGCAAATAGAGGATAACCTGTTCCAAAAAATCAGGGGTAACTTCCAGCAAACCATTGGGTCTGAACTTGCTCTCATCTTGCACCGCGTCAGGCAGAATATGATGCAGCATAAATATAATGCCGTCACCCTGCATCACTGGTTTCAAAGCCGTAGAAAGCCCGCTAAAATATACGAAATTTAGCATATTCTTGAGCAAGCTTGCTCCAAATAACCGCATAGACTAAGCCACTTCTCGGTCGAATTCCCGCATATCTGTACCCATCAATAACAAGCCAAAGTCTGAACCCTGAAAATCTTTCAAGGCCATCAAAGCGCTTTGCAATTGCTCAGTGGCACGGTCTTCCCAATCTGCCACCAATAAGGTCAAATCCACTTGGCCGTCAATAAAGGCGGTGATGTGCATTTGATTTACATCACTTGAGTGAATCAAAATCACATCATAAATTTGATCAAGATCATCTAAAAACTCTTCCATTTCAGTCGATACAATCAGGTCATCAATTTGGTTGATATTGGCACCGGCCAATAAGATATCTGCACCAGACTTACTGTCCTTAATCACACAATCTTCAAAATAGCATTTGCCATCAATCACATCGCTAAACCCGAAATTACTGTTGCCGACCATAGATTTGGAAAATAACTGGCTTTCAACATCCAGATCCAAAATCAGCACACGAGCGCCTTTCATGTCCAAAATGCGGCCAAGATTCATCAATGCTTCATAGGAATCTTCATCACCTTCAATGCCCGAAATCATGAAGTGTTTCTGGAAATCATTGTCCGATTGAGCCATTAGGTTATCAACCAAATCAACAAAACTATCAGCATATTCTGTGTTTAAATGTGCCAAGATGTCATTTTTTAAAAGATTATTTTGGCGGTTAGAACTGGTGGTCAACGGAATGGCTGCCGTAAACGCCAACTCATCAAACGCTGGGTTGCCTTTGGGCAAATGTCTGGCAATGTTCGCAGCATTTTTGCTATTTGTAGAGCGTTTTTGAACCGGAACCCGGCGGCTAACACGGCCGCGCTTGCGTTGACCGCCAGCTTTGGCTTTGCTGCGTCCTCTGGATTTCACAGCACCTACGTTCGAATGCCGCGCCAATGTTTTAAATGTCGCAATCGTAACGCCAGCCAACAAGCCGACCACAGCCATCACCGCAATCACCGCACTACGCGTAATGCCCGATGGTTTTAGTGGCACAGCCGCAGCCGAAATAATATGCACGGTCGATGTGTCAAAGTCAGTTTTATTGCGCACATCGGCTTCTCTATATCTAGCTAAATATGAATCCAACAAAGTACGGTTAGATGAAGCTTCAATTTTCAGGGCATTCAGCTCAACACTTTGCTCTAACGAGCCAGCTTCAACATTTTTCAGCCCGTTCATTTCAGATTTTAAACTATTCTCACGCTGGCGCGAAATCTCAACTTCATTGCGTAATGACAGCATAACGTTGCGCGCTTCGGTTCTAATCTGATCATTCACATTTCTCAATTCAGCTCGCAAGCTCAACATACGCGGGTGTGAAGGTAATAATGTTTCAGACAATTCGGCTTGACGGCGCTGCAAGGTCAAAACCTGCTGGCGATATTGTTGTATGACAACCGAGTTTAAAACATCCCGTGCCGAATCTAAATTGCCATTGCGC
>NVUS02000205.1 GCA_002402005.2 OCS116 cluster bacterium
GATTTTGCCATCACTAACCAAGACATTACTGATTTAACTGCTGAGAATCCTGAAATTGGCAAGGCGATGATCCGCCTGTTTGATAAATATAACATGCGGCAAAAGCAGAATCAAAAGCTGATCAATCAATTCATAACCGGAGTTGAGGGAGATGCGGGGCAATTTGACAATGAAGCCTCGCCTGAATATATGGCCGAATTGGTATCTGATTTTATCCAGAGCCAGAGCAATTATTTTGCCCCGCTAGAGCAGGCGGCTGAACGGGTGCGGTTAGATGTAGATTTGATGGGCGAGGGGTTGTTTCATGGCCTAAAAGCCTTTGCCATTAATAGTTTTGCCATTCGCACCATCATTATGGAATTGCCGGATGATGAAAGCGCACAATTTGATACAGAGACGGGCATCTTGAACATTTCGAATTTTTCGACCGAACACAGCCAGATTTTCTGCCTTGCCGAACATATTGGGCTTTATGCCGCTAAAAATGAAATAGATGACATTATTGAACAGGCAAATTTTGAAGATGAGCGCATTAACAATTATTTGGAGCAGGTGTTAAGCCGTTATTTTGCAGCCTGTATTATGATGCCTTATGACGGGTTTTTAAAACGTGCCAAGCAAACCCGTTATGACATTGATTTGCTATGTCATTATTTTAACGTGAGTTTTGAGCAAGCCTGCCACCGGTTGACCAGCATGCAAAAGCCGGGTGCCAAGGCCATTCCGTTCCATTTTGTGCGCACTGACATTGCTGGGCATATATCCAAACGTTTCTCGCTTTCGGGCATTAAAATACCGCGTTATGGCACGGCATGCCCGCGCTGGAATATTTATGCGGCTTTTATGCAGCCTGGGCGGATCAATGTGCAATTGTCCGAAACGCCGGATGGGCAGGTGTATTTTTGCATCGCCCGCACCATCACCAAAGGCGTGCGGCGGTTTGGTAAGCCATTAAGGCATTTTTCCATCGGCCTTGGTTGTAAATATATACACGCCAAATCAATGGTATATTCGGATAGTGTGGATTTAAAAGACGCCGGGCAATTGGTGCGCATTGGGGCGACATGCCCGGTGTGCCAACGGCACAATTGTAGCCTTCATAATGTTGACTAATTGTGTAATTATTAGCTGAAAATTAACCTTGATTGACTTATATCAAAGCATACTTGTAATTATTATTTGTGAGGGGTCACATGTTAGGTTTTGGTAAAAAAGTAGAATATTCGGAAAATATTGTAGAGCTATCGGTTGAAAGCAAAATTGACAGCGCGCACATTGCGGCTCAATTGAAAATGGCATTGGATGCGATTGAAAAGGGCGAGGCGCTTAATTTAGATGATTTGCCAGATGATATAGCTGCCCCGATTGCCCATTTGGCGACCGCAATTAAGGGTCGTAACGAAAATGCGTTAACCCGTGCGGTGGCTTTGTCGGTCGGGGCGAGTAATTCTATGGCCGCTGTGGCGCTGATTACTGGTGACGTACGCGAGATTGAATCCAACTCCAACTCTATGGCGGCGGCGATTGAAGAGCTTGATGCTTCGATTGGCCAAATATCGGACACGGCAAAAGCCTCATCTGAGAAAATGCAACATGCCAACGGTATGATGACCACTGGCTTAGAAAATGTTCAGAAAACCAATGAGTCGGCGCAAGTGACATCGGATGCGATGAATTCTATGCAAGATCAGACCAAAGCGGTATCGACTGCTGTGGATCAGATTACCAGTTTTGTGAGCACCATTGATGAAATTGCTCAGCAGACCAATTTATTGGCATTGAACGCCACCATTGAAGCGGCGCGTGCCGGTGATGCAGGTAAGGGTTTTGCGGTTGTGGCGGCTGAAGTGAAGAGCCTATCTACTGCCACGCAAAAGGCCACTGAGGACATTAACCAGCAAATTGGCTCGTTGCAAAATGATGTGCAGCAATTGCTGCAATCGTTTAATGCCGCCAACGCTTCGGTTGCCAGTACACAAACATTGACCCAAGAAACCCAAGGCAATATTGAAGAAATTGCCGCCATTGTGAGCGAAACCGCTGATGGCATGGTAGACATTGCCAACGTGCTTAGTGAACAAACTGAAGCCACCCGTGAATTGGCTGAAGGGGTGAATAAAATTGCGGATAGTGGTGTGAAAGCCTCCAAGATGGCAGATGAAGTGATCACTGCGGTGAAGGGGTCTGAAGCGATTATTGAGCAATTGTTTGCTGCTTTAGATGGCCGTAATATTAAAAATTATGTTTTAAACCGTGCCAAATCTGACCATTATTTATGGAAAAAGAACTTGGCCGAAATGCTGGTTGGCTTGAATAATTTAAAAGACAGTGAATTGGCTGATCATCATTCTTGCCGCCTTGGTAAATGGTGTGGTGGCGTGTCGCAAGACAGCATTGCCAATCACCCTTCGTTTAAGCTGCTGGAAGCGCCGCATAAACAAGTGCATGATTTTGGTAAATCGGCTGCGGCTGAATTTGCCAAAGGCAACATTGCTGCCTCGCACAAAGCTTTTGGCAATATGCAGCAGGCATCTAACCAAGTGGTTGAAATTCTTGATCAGTTAATGGCCAGATAGTTTTTGATAGGCGTCATATTGCGATAGGAATATTTCGCCGGTTAACTCATGCCAGAAATGTGTGCGTTTTAGCTTATCTGTTACAGGGCCTTTGACCTCTGACAGATGTAGTTTTACGCCCAAACCATCAAGTCTTGTATTGATGGCTTCGAGTGATTCGAGTGCGCTCATGTCAATTTCATTCACCGCGGAACACATCAGCACGAGGTGTTTGATGGGGCAATCGCCGACGACTCGGTCATATATATAATCTTCTAAAAACCGGGCATTGGCGAAATACAGGCTTTCATCAATGCGGATGGTGAGAAGCTGTGGGTCGGTGATGACATCATGACGGTTTATATTGCGAAAATGCTGGCTGTTGGGCACGAGGCCAACTTCGGCAATGTGAGGCCGTGAGGTTTTATAGAGGAACAAAGCTATGGATAGGATGACGCCGGCTGAAACGCCGATTTCTACGCCAAATGTGAGCGTTAGCAAGATGGTTGTAGCAACCGCCACAAAATCGGCTTTTGAATAGACCCAGGTTTTTTTGAGTATGCTGAAATCGACCAATGACAAAACCGCGACAATGATGGTGGCGGCGAGTGTAGCTTTGGGTAGGAAGTAAATGAGTGGGGTGAGGGATACGGCCGCGATGGCCAAACCGATAGCGGTGAAAGCGCCGGCGGCAGGGGTTTCTGCGCCGGCATCGAAATTAACCACTGAGCGAGAAAAACCGCCAGTGACGGGAAAGCCGCCGGTGAGTGACGCGCCGATATTGGCCGCGCCAAGGCCGATAAGCTCTTGATTTGGATCGATGCGTTGGCGTTTTTTTGCGGCCAATGTTTGCGCCACTGAGATGGATTCGACAAAACCAATGACTGAGATGAGCAAGGCGGGGATGAGCAACATGCTCA
>NVUS02000206.1 GCA_002402005.2 OCS116 cluster bacterium
CCTTGCTCGTGGCGTACCAAATAATGATTGATATGATTTTGTTGATAAATCGCATCGTAAATAGGTAGGACAGCGCCGCCGGGATATCCAAATAAAGTATCGACGCCCTGATCTTTCAGAACGTTCAAAATAATTTCGGCACCTGTTGCTTTAATAGCCATAACATCATCCTTAAACCTAAATTCGATTTATAGTGTTGCAATCGAATTACGCTACGTGTTTCTATCGTAAAAACTTCAATTTATCCATCGAAAAGATAGATATATTAAGACAATTGACAAAAACACCCTCACAAAACCCATTTTGCGAGATATTTAGACAGATTTAAGGCCATTTTTGAGCAAGGTCAAGGTTAAAATGATATTTTAGACAAGATATTCACTAGTTTTCTTTCCGATTGTTGCTCTGTTACTGAATTGTAGGTAATTAAATTACCTTTTTGCCATGTCATTTGCCTTTTGGCATATCTTCGGCTCTCGGTTTTGGATTTCTCGATGGCTTCATCCATTGAAACATTGCCGATGAGCGCTTGATTGATCTGCCGCACACCGATGGCTTTGAGTGCCGTCATATCGGATGGCAAGCCCATTGCCATAAGTGCTTTGACCTCCTCTATGCCGCCAAGTTCGACCATCATGTCGAACCGCTGATTGATGCGGTCATAGAGATATTGCCGTTCAGGCTGTAAGGTGAATTTGTGCAATTGCAATCCGTCTATTGGCGGAAGGAATTGTTTTAGCGGCTCATTGGCTTGCCAATCGGACAAGGTGCGGCCGGTGCTATGGAAAACTTCTAGGCCACGGATGATACGCTGTTTGTCGTTTGGCTCTAACCGATCTGCCAGTGTTGGGTCGATTTTGATCAGCGCTTGGTGCAGACCATCTTCTTGCGCGCGCCAATGGGTTCGAATGTCTGGTGCAATGTCGGGTATCGGTGAAATGCCGTCAACCAAACTGGTGAAATATAGGCCGGTGCCGCCAACGATGATCGGGGTTCTACCTTGCTTGAGAATGTCGATAATTTCGACCGTCACCTGATCGAGCCAATGGCCAACACTATAAGGTTCGGCGACGGACATGTGACCAAACATTCGATGTTCGGCTTGTGCTGCTTCTGCGGCCGAAGGTCTTGCTGAGATGACCCGCAATTCTTGATAGACTTGCATACTGTCGGCATTCAAGACCACCCCATCAAATTGTTGGGCAAGGGATATTGCAATTGAGGACTTGCCACTTGCCGTCGCGCCTGCAATAAGAATGATGTTGCGTTTGTGCTCGGCATCTATGTCGATAAAATCGCCAATGTTTTGAAAAGGATTGCTCATGGCTCATTTAATTACCCTAATCACGCCGAAAAGTAAAAAGGCAATTTCTGATGAGCTGATCTTAAAAATCAAACAGGTGATTGGTGAAGACTTTATGGCGGCAGTTTGGCTGGCCGAAGATGAAGCTATGGATATTTTATTACATGATGAATTGCCCGCAGGTATACAGACCAAAATATTATCGCTGATCAGCGCTTTGCCGATTGATTATGCATTTCATACTGATGACAAGCGCAAGAAAAAACTATTGATTGCCGATATGGACAGCACCATGATTGGCCAAGAATGCATTGATGAATTGGCTGATTTTGTGGGCATTAAAGCTAAGGTTTCAGAAATCACTGAACGGGCGATGCGCGGTGAGCTGGAGTTTAATGCGGCACTAAAAGAACGTGTCGGCTTGTTAAAAGACATGCCACGCACTGCGTTGCAGCAAGCGTTTGATAAGAAGATTAGTTTAAATGAAGGCGCACGGACATTGGTGCAGACCATGAAAGCCAATGGCGCATACACCGCCCTCGTCTCTGGTGGTTTCACATTCTTTACCGCGCAAGTGCAAAAGCAAACTGGTTTTGACACCACCCGTGCCAATGTTTTAAATTTTGTTGATGACAAATTAGATGGCACAGTTGTTGAGCCTATCTTAGGCCAACAAGCCAAGTTGGATAGCATGATTGAATTTTGTGACATGCGCAATATTGAGCTTGGTGATGCTTTGGCAGTGGGCGATGGTGCGAACGACTTAGCCATGGTGACCAAAGCTGGCCTTGGTGTGGCCTACCATGCCAAGCCAATTGTTGCAGCCCAGGCCAAAGTGGCGATAAACCATTGCGACCTTACAGCTTTGCTTTATTTGCAAGGCTATAAGGCCGAAGAGTTTATGGGCTAATTACATTCTAAAGCCAAATTTTGGGTATTTTTTGGGTTTTGGTTCAGCCAATTTTTCAATTTTCTGATCATCAACTAATTTGCGTTGCGCAAAAGCAGGGCTGCGGGTTTTTGCCCGTTCAAACTTGTAACGGCTTATCAAAAATTTAAATATATTCATATCTTTTGCTCCTATAGGAGACAGTTTTAAGCTTGACAACTAAATTAATAAAACTAATTATATAAATAGATTAATTTAGAAAAACTAATAGATATGAAAAACCTAGACATAGCCATTTTAAGAAGCTTTGTGGCTGCCGCAAATTATGGAAGCATTGCGCTGGCAAGCGAATATGTAAACCGCACACAAGGTGCTGTGAGCATGCAGATTGGCAAGCTAGAGGCGATGGTTGGCAAAAAATTATTTTACCGCGGCAAATCTGGCGTGAGTTTAACCGAAGCCGGCCAGAATATGATCATCTATGCGCGTAAGATATTATCCATTAATGATGAGGCAATAAGCGCCACTGAATCAAGTGATTTAGAAGGCGTATTGAAATTGGGCATTCCGCAAGATTTAGGCATAAAATATATGCCTGAATTGTTAGGACAATATAAACGGGCTTTCCCCAACATACGGATTATAATTTATGTTGATTCCAATTATAACCTGTCGCGAAGGGTTAGAGAAAGTGAGTTGGATATTGCTATTTTATTAAGTGTCGGCAATTTTGAGAATGCAACATTTATAAGTAAATTGGCAACCAAATGGATTGGCCCAGCTGATTATATTTTCGAGCCTGATATGCCTTTATCATTGCTTTTACCACCGACACCCTGCCATTATTTTGAAATGGCACAAAATGGACTTAAAGAGCGCAATATTAATTGTCAGGTCGATTTTGTTTCGGGCAATATGTTGAGCATTTGGGCTGCGGTTGAAGCCGGGCTTGGCCTTACCATTCGCAATAGTTTAAACACGCCCCCGCAATTGCAAACTCTTGATCATATCAAAGAATTACCACCGCTGGCCGACTCGACCATATGGATGTTAGAATCCACCAATAATGACCACAAAATTCGCCAGCAATTTATAGATTTCCTCTGCCCCAAACTCACCCAAATGCTTTCGGTGCATGTGTGAATAAACACAAAACCAACCGCATAACTCAGCAACATTAAAATGGGAAAGGCGTCCGAAGCCGTTAGCGGCGCACACAGCTAGCTGACCGCGCGTTGGCCGCACATAATACCTCACGGCTTCTGGGCGCACTCGCCGAATCGCTGGGATTCTCGATGGTAGATGGAAACTCTGAGCTTGCTGTTTGGGGGATAGATAGAAGCTCTGAGTTGGTTGTTTGGGAATGGATAAATGCTGAGTCTGTGGGGTACACCGAAGTTCAGAGCTTCGCCAAACTCTAGCTCACTAAGTATAATGCGGTTACGTTGGGTGGTGAGCCGGCACGCGATCAGCGGCTGAGTGGCTTAGCAAGCTTGCGGAGGCAAGCGCCCGCAGGGGCTCACTAGCCCACCGACAGGTGGGCGTAAAAATGTAAACTTCCAGAGCTTCGGCAGGAGCGCCACCCAGTATATGCCGCCCAAAGACAATTAACTGGCAACCAACGCTCTGGAAACTTGTTCATCACCCCCCATATGCTCAACCAAGAGAATAAGTTTACTTTGTATATTTTAAGGTTACTGTTACGTCTTATATAAAGAGAGGGATTTAGTTATGTTATATTCAATACTTATCTATGAAGCAGAAGCCCGCGTGGCAGATGCCAATGCCGCCGAGCAAGCCCGGGTGATGGACAGCCATCA
>NVUS02000207.1 GCA_002402005.2 OCS116 cluster bacterium
ACCCGTGCGCGTGATCGGAAATTACAGCCTAGTGAATATCAGGGCGGTACATTCTCTATCTCCAATATGGGCATGATGGGCATTAAGCAATTCACTTCGATTATCAACTCGCCACAAGGTGCGATTTTGAGCATCGGTGGTGGTGAGAAGCGTGTTGTGGTGGGTGACAATGGTGAGTTTGTCGCCAAAACCATGATGACCGTGACCATTGCTTGTGACCATAGAGTGATTGATGGCTCGATTGGCGCTAGCTTTTTAGCAGCCTTTAAAGGGTTTATTGAACAGCCCGTTAGCATGTTATTATAAAGTAAGGGATTAAGATTATGAGCAATCAGACTTATGATGTTGCGATTATTGGTGCTGGCCCAGGTGGTTATGTAACCGCGATACGTGCCAAGCAATTGGGCTTGAACGTGGTGGTGATTGAACGCGAACATTATGGCGGCATTTGCCTCAACTGGGGTTGCATTCCGACCAAAGCTTTGTTGCGTTCATCTGAGCAATATCACATGATGGCGCATCGGGCTGAAGAATTTGGCCTGTCGGTCAAAGGCGCGAGCTTTGATTTGGATAAAATTGTCGCGCGGTCGCGCGGCATTGCGGCACAAATGAATAAAGGCATTCAATTTTTGTTTAAAAAGAACAAAGTTGATGTGATTGACGGTGAGGCCAAAATTAAGGCCAAAGGCGTGATTGGTGTGACGGCAAATGGCAAAGCTTTGCCGGATGTGAAAGCCAAAAACATCATTATTGCGACCGGTGCGCGGGCAAGAACATTCCCGGGTATGGAGCCTGATGGTAAATATATCTGGACTTATAAGCAGGCTTTGGTGGCTGACAGTGTGCCAGAACGTTTATTGGTGATTGGCTCGGGCGCGATTGGCATTGAATTTGCCAGTTTCTTTAACGCATTGGGTAGCAATACCACAGTGGTTGAAGTGATGGATCGGGTATTGCCGGTTGAAGATAAAGACATATCTGCCCATGCGGTGAAGCAATTTAAAAAGCAGGGTATGGAAATTCTGACCAGCTCGAAAGTTGATAAGCTGACACCGGGCAAAAAAGACATTACCGCGACTTTGACATTGAAAAATGGCAAGACCGAGCAGCGCACTTATGACCGGGTGATTTTGGCGGTTGGCATTGTGGGCAATGTTGAAAATATCGGCCTTGAAGCGGTTGGTATAAAATATGATCGCTCGCATATTGTGGTTGATCAATGGAGCAAGACCAATGTTGATGGCATTTACGCCATTGGTGATGTGGCTGGGCCACCTTGGTTGGCACATAAAGCATCTCATGAAGGCATTATTTGCATCGAAAAAATTGCTGGCGAAAAAGATGTTCATCCGTTGAATCCTAAGGGCATTCCGGGGTGTACTTATTGTCATCCGCAGGTTGCATCGGTTGGTTATACTGAAGAGAAAGCCATTGAAGCTGGGTTTAAAGTTAAAGTTGGGCGTTTTCCGTTCATCGGCAACGGCAAAGCTGTGGCGCTTGGTGAGCCCGAAGGTCTGATTAAAACTGTATTTGATGCCAAAACTGGCGAATTGCTGGGTGCGCATATGATTGGCACGGAAGTGACTGAGTTGATACAGGGTTATGTGATTGCTATGGGGCTTGAGACCACCGAAAAAGAGCTGATGCACACAGTGTTTGCGCATCCGACCTTATCGGAAATGATGCATGAATCGGTGCTGGATGCTTATGGCAAAATGATTCACATGTAGTTTCTTCTATATTTAGACAATAAAAAACCCGCTGCGAGAGATTGCCAGCGGGTTTATTTATTTATTAAAGGTTTTTATCAATTAACCTTTAAGTGGCACGATGGCAATTTCGACCCGGCGGTTGGCCGCGCGGCCATTGCTGGATGAGTTGCTGGCGATTGGTGATGATTCGCCAAAGCCTCTGATGCGCAAACGGCGTTGATCTATGCCATTGCTAGATACATAATTGGCCACGCTTAATGCGCGTTTTTCGGATAATGTTTGGTTGAATTGTGCGCCGCCGACATTGTCGGTATGGCCGTTTACATCCAAAATGGTTTGGTTATATCTGGCCAAAGTTTTGGCAATGGCGTTAAGCGCTGGATAGAATTCTGGCCGCACAGCTGATGCGCCGGTGGCGAAGCTAACGTTAGACGGTAGGTTGATGATAATTTTATCGCCAACGCGGGTGACTTGCACGCCGGTATTGTCTAATTCTGAGCGTAATTCTTTTTCTTGGTTATCCATATAAAGGCCGATGCCGCCGCCAGCCAACGCGCCAATGCCAGCACCAATGAGTACTTTATTGCGGGTATCTGCGCCGCCTTTGCCCAAAATAAGCCCGCTTAATGCGCCGGCAACTGCGCCGATGCCAAGGCCTACGCCAGTTTTGTCTAGATTGTTAGTATTGTCTAAACCCGTTGTTGAACATGCGGTTAAGCCGCCGACTAAAGCAATGACTAGTAATTTTTTCATTTGTAAATTCCCTCAAAATTAAGTTGTGCCGAATCAATACCAGTTGAATATATAATGGTTATGACCAAATTATGCGATAAATGTGGCACTGTTGCCTTATTAATATAAACGACCGAATATGAACGAATGCTGACAATTGAGGGAATATGACAAAAATTATTGCAGTTTTAGGATGTGGGCTGATTGGATTGAGCTGGGCTGAGGCTTTTTTAAAGGCCGGTTTTGAGGTGCAATGCTGGGATCCGAATGCAGCTGTGCAAAGCCAGATTGATGCATTGCAGCAGAAAATAGAGGGTGCGCAGATAAGTTATTTTGCGGATGTGAAAGATGCGGTTCTTGGTGCTGAATTTGTGCAGGAAAGTTGCCCTGAACGGTTGGATGTTAAGCAAGCCGTATATCAGAGCTTGGAGGGCGCGTTGGGTGTGGGGGCGATTGTGGCTTCGTCGACATCGACGATTATGCCGAGTGATTTGCAGCGTGGGCTAAGTTATGCGGATCGGTTTGTGATTGGTCACCCGTTTAATCCGCCACATATTTTGCCATTGGTTGAGGTGGTTGGTGGGGCGTTGACCAGTGAGGCGACGGTGCAGAAAGCCTATGATTTTTATGCTTTGATTGGCAAGCAGCCGATAAAGTTGAATGTCGAGCGGATGGGGCATTTGGCCAACCGCATACAGGCGGCCGTGTGGCGCGAATCTATTGACGCGGTGGCCAGCGGGCAGGCGAGTGTGGCAGATGTTGAATTGGCAGTGACGGCGGCGTTGGGCCCAAGGTGGGCGTTGATGGGGCAATTTGAAACCTTTGATTTGGCTGGTGGTGCTGGTGGTATGGCCAATTTTTTAGGTGACATTGGCACGGCGATTGAAGCGTTGTGGGATGATGCGCAAAGGCCAGATATGACCGATGAGTTGAAGGCTAAGATTATAGCAGAGACGCAGAAATTGGTGGGCGAACGGGAGTTTGCTAAGAAGATGGAGCGCCGCGATGAGTTTTTGAAGGTGGTTTTGGCGGCGAAAAGCTAAGTTAATTGTTTTCTTTTTTGATTTTAACATCGCTCAATCGGTAGGGGCTTGAAGCTAATTTTGGCGCTGTTGAACTGTGAGTGACCAATGTCATTGATGAAATCGATTGAAAAATATTCCGTGCCTATTGATTGTAATGGATATATTGTTTTTGGTTTGTATCTTCACATATGAATGACACTTGATCGCCATAAATTGCTAAATATTCTTTATAAACGGTAGCGCAATTTGTGCTGCCATAATGGACAATGATAAAGAGTTTGCCAGATGTGGCGATTTTTTTGGCGGCATCGACATCCCACCAATTTTTATCATCTTCATATGATTCGAAAGTGATGCCATCAAATAAGTCGATATGTTCGGGCATGTTTTTGGCCATGCAT
>NVUS02000208.1 GCA_002402005.2 OCS116 cluster bacterium
ATAAATTGAGCTTAGAATGAATAAAATATTTGGAAAACTGCTTTTCAACTGTTGATCACGAAAATTTGCAAAAACGTCAGATGAATTAATTGCTTGTACCCATTATATTAGATGCAATATTTAACATAAATTAGGTTATACGTAAAATATGCACAAAAATATCAAAAAATTTCTACCGCTCATTATATTTGCTGGCATTTTTGCCACCATCTGGGCAACTGGGTTGCATCAATATGTTTCATTTCAAAAAATTGCCGAATATCAAAGCGATTTAGAGAGCTATGTTGATGCCAATTTCATCTATGCCTTATTGATTTTTGTCGGCATCTATATAGCCGCCACAGCATTTTCGTTGCCCGGCGCATCTATTTTAAGCTTACTTGGCGGTTTGTTATTTGGTGGCATCATTGGCGGTTTCGCCATTGTCGTGGCCGCCACATTGGGCGCCATCAGCTTATTTTTAATCGCCAGCACCAGCTTTGGCGATATATTGCGCCAAAAAGCCGGCAAATGGATGGAAAAAATTGCCGCCGAATTTAATGACGGGGCGGCGAGTTATTTGCTATTTTTACGTCTCGTGCCGCTATTTCCGTTTTTTGTGGTCAATTTAGCCCCAGCTCTGTTGGGCGCAAGATTGTGGACATTCGCTTGGACCACGTTTTTGGGCATTATACCCGCCACCTTTGCCTTTACCTTTGTCGGCGAAGGCATAGGCTCGGTATTGACCAGCGAAAATGAAAAATACCAACAATGTTTGGCCGGTGGTGCTGACAATTGTACATTTGAAGTGAGCGCGACAGAATTTTTTAGCCGTGAATTGCTGATCGGCTTGGCGGTGATGGGCTGTGTGGCTTTGATACCGATATTATATAAAAAAATAAAAGCCCGTAAGGTGCTAACCAGTGGAGACGAGTCATGAGTGAAAATACTAAAAAGCTTTTAAAACCAGATATTTGCATCATTGGTGGTGGTTCGGGCGGCTTGAGCGTGGCTTCGGCCGCAGCGCAAATGGGCGTTGATGTGGTGCTGCTAGAAAAAGCAAAAATGGGCGGCGATTGCCTCAATTATGGTTGTGTGCCGTCTAAATCCTTACTCTCCGTTGCCAAAAGCATTCACAATTATAACGCAGCTCAACCATATTTAAATAAATTTAAAACCGCCGATGTCAATTACGATGCCGCCAAACAACATGTGGCGGATGTGATTGCCACCATCGCTCCGCATGATAGTGTCGAGCGGTTTGAAGGTTTGGGCGTGAAGGTGATTGAAGCGGCGGGCAAATTTATCGATAACAATACACTTGAGGTTGAGGATTATATCATCAAAGCCCGGCGTTATGTCATCGCCACTGGCTCATCAGCTTTCATTCCGCCGATTGAAGGCCTAGATTTGGTGACTTACCACACCAATGAAAGCATTTTTGAGCTGGATAAAAAACCTGAACATTTAATCATCATCGGCGCTGGGCCGATTGGTCTTGAAATGGCGCAAGCCCATCGGCGGTTGGGCTGCAAAGTGACGGTGATTGACGCGTTTAAAATTTTGGGTAACCAAGATGCTGAATTTGCCGAAATTATACTGGCCAAGCTCAAAGGTGAGGGCATTGAATTTTATAGTGAAACTCAGGTCGAAAAACTCAATACGGTTGACAATAAAATCTGCGTCAGCATCAAAACCCAAGATGGCAAGCAAGATATTTTGCGCTCATCGCATTTACTGATTGCCACTGGTCGCCGTGCTAATGTGGATGGTTTGGGGCTGGATGCCACCGATGTTGAATATAGCCCCAAAGGCATATCGGTCAATCATAGCTTGCGCAGCGAAGCTAAGCGCATTTATGCCATTGGCGATGTGGCGCAAATTAAGGGCGCGGCATTTAACCCGCAATTCACCCATGTGGCCAATTATCATGCTGGTTTGGTGATCAGATCCATCTTATTCCGCATGCCGGCCAAGGTAAGTTATGACCTTTTACCATGGGTGATTTATACCGACCCTGAGCTTGCGCATGTTGGCCTAGATGCCAAACAAGCGGCGCAAAAATATGGTCAGATTAGAACTTTATCGGCCAGCTTTGATGGCAATGACCGCGCCATCGCCATCGGCAAAACCACCGGCAAAGCACAATTTTATGTGACCCAAAAAGGCTATGTAGTTGGCGCAACCATATTGGGCGAAAATGCTGGTGAATTGATACACATTCTGGCGCTGATGATCAGCCAAAAGATTAAAATATCTAAGCTGGCAACCCTGACCGTGGCCTACCCGACATTGGCCGAGATTGTCAAACGCGCAGCGCAAGATTATTATACCGGCTTTGCTGAAGATAAGAAATTACGTTTTGTCATTCGCTTGTTGCGCAAATTTGGATAGCTTTTATTTTGAAAAGCGATTAATCATTACCTATGTCAGATAAACCAACAAATAAAGCGACAAAAACAAAATTATGGGGCTTTGGCGGCCTGTCCGGCCGCTTGCTATTGCTGACCATTATTTTCATTCTATTGGGCGAGTTTTTAATCTTCGTGCCATCATTGGCCAATTTTAGAAACAATTGGCTCAATGAAAAGCTGGCCAAGGCTCAAATTGCCAGCTTGGTATTGGACGCTTCGCCCGACAATATGGTCGATGAGGCGCTTGAAATTGAACTATTAAGCCATGTTGGGGCTGAGATTGTGGCGCTAAAACGCGGTGACACCCGCCAGCTTATTTTGCAACGCCCAACCAATAATAAAATGATTGAAGCCAGTTTTGACTTGCGTGATGAAAGCGTGATGCAGCAAATTATGGCGGTATTTGATGCGCTACTCGCCCCCGAAAACAGACTGATAAAAATACGCGGGGCAACTATATTTGACGCCGGTGATTTTGTTGAAATCGTAATTGACGAAAATATGATGCGCGCCGCTATGTGGACATATGGCAAAAATATCATGGGTCTTTCGATAATATTGTCAATCATTGTGGCGACCATGATTTATTGGGCGCTGAACTGGCTATTGGTACGGCCGATCAAACGCATCACCCAATCGATTGTTGATTTTGGCCAAGACCCTGATCAATCTAAAAACATGATTGTGCCCTCTAAACGCACCGACGAGGTTGGCACGGCCGAAAAGCAATTGCTGCAAATGCAACATGAATTGCAAAACACCTTAAAAGAAAAAAACCGTTTGGCTGCTTTGGGCTTGGCGGTCAGCAAAATTAGCCATGATTTGCGCAACATGCTGTCTAGCACGCAAATGATTAGCGACCGCTTGCAAAATAGCGATGACCCAACAGTGGCACGCCTTGCGCCCAAAATGGAAGCCGCGCTTGACCGGGCGATTAATTTTTGTGTGCGCACATTAAAATATGGCCAAGCCAAAGAAGAAGAACCGCAAAAAACATTTTTTGCCTTACACCCTTTATTGGAAGACGTTGCCGATACATTGAGTTTAGACGTTTTAAAAACCGCCGCTGATGAGAGCATCGCGTGGGATTTGAATGTCGATGAAGATGACATTATCTATGCCGACCGCCACCAGCTGTTTCGCATTATATTGAACATCAGCCGCAACGCCGCCGATATTTTAAAAAACCACCAAAGCGTCAGCCAAATCACACCGCGTATATTCATCTGCTATTTGGCCAAACAAGATATGCAATATCTGGTGGTGGCAGACAATGGTCCGGGCGTGATGGACCGCGCCAAACAGTCTTTATTCAACGCTTTCCAAGGTTCGATGCGCCCCGGCGGTACCGGCCTTGGCTTGGCCATATCGCAAGAGCTGGCACAAGCCCATGGCGGCAATATCAAACTGATAGAAGATTTACAAGGCGATGAGCCTTATGCATCGCTAATAGAACCCAAAGCCATGAAGGGCGCGATTTTCCTAATCGAGCTGCCCAATAAAATCGAAGACAAAAATTGAAGACAAATAAGCCAGAAGAATGATAAAAATCACAAAATCTGGGATAAAATCAATATCTTGAAAAAAACCATTTGCCTTTTGGCACTCAAGGGCTTAGAAACCCCTTATCCGCACCGGTAGCTCAGCTGGATAGAGCACTTGACTACGAATCAAGGGGTCGGGG
>NVUS02000209.1 GCA_002402005.2 OCS116 cluster bacterium
CCCGGCCTATTGCGCTATGTTTTGGAGCAAACCGCCGGCAACCAAATTAAAGCCTCGAAAATATTGGGGTTAAACCGCAATACATTACGTAAAAAACTCAAAGAATATGATATAGAAATCATAAAAATATCAATATGATAGGATGGTTATGACACTTAAAAATGCAGTGTTAATTGTCGCCTCGGGGCGCGGCAGCCGCATTGGTGGTGATGTGCCGAAACAATATCAGCATATTGGTGGCGCGCCAATTTTAACCCATACCATCAAACGCTTTGTTGCACATGACAAAATCGATGGCATCATTGTGGTGATTCACCCGGACGATGTCGAGCTTTATCAAGACGAGATTTCTGGTTTGGATCAAAGCAAAATATTGCCACATACATTTGGTGGTACTGAGCGGCAATATAGCGTCACCCATGGGTTGAAGGCTATTTCACATTTGCAACCGCAAAATATTCTAATTCACGATGGTGCGCGGCCATTTGTTGAGGCAGGTCTCATTGACGAATTAATTAGCACTTGTAATGAATATCTTGGGGCGATTGCTGCCACGCCGATTACCGATACCATCAAGATGGTCAGCACAAAAGGCGCGGAAACCATTGTCAAAACATTGGATCGAGATCTGTTATGGGCTGCACAAACTCCGCAAGTATTTGATTTTAATACGATTATGCAAGCTCATGCGCAGGTTTCGCAAATCGGCGAAAACAAATTATTTACCGATGATGCGGCGATATTTGAACATCTTGATATTGCCGTGAAATTGGTTAAATCTAGCAATGAAAATATAAAAATTACGCATCCTGAAGATTTTGCGTATGCAAATGCCAAATTGGACAAAGAAAATGATTGAATTTAGAACAGGTTTTGGGTTTGACGTACATGCGTTTGAAGCTGGTGATCAGGTGATTATTTGCGGCGTAAAAGTGCCACATCATAAAAAATTAAAGGGTCATAGTGATGCTGATGTTGGCTTGCATGCCTTGACTGACGCCATATTGGGAGCAATTGCCGATGGTGACATTGGCTCCCACTTTCCACCATCTGACGAACAGTGGAAAGGCGCGCGGTCTGACCAGTTTTTAGCCCATGCCGTCAAAAGAGTTGGCGAAAAATCTGGCCGTTTGGTGAATGTTGATGTAACCTTGGTTTGTGAATACCCCAAAATTGGCCCCGTGCGCGATGAAATGCGTGCCAGCGTGGCCAAAATTTTGGGTTTGGATATAGAACGTGTGGCGGTGAAAGCCACAACCAGTGAAAGACTGGGTTTTACGGGGCGAGAAGAGGGAATCGCTGCTTATGCAACGGCAACTGTGGCACTGGAATCGGATTATTTAGACGATTTGTAAGGCTGGCTATAAAGACGGGTTGAATATGAATTTTGGCAAAGAAATATATGAGCAAGCCGCTGATATTATTAAGATTAGCGCGCGTAAAGGTTATCGAATCATTGTTGCAGAAAGTTGCACCGGCGGGCTGATATCAGCCGCCTTAACCGAAGTTTCTGGCTCAAGCCGGGTGATTGAGGGCGGTTTTTTTGTTTATAGCAATGCAATGAAATTTAAACAGCTCGGCATAAGTGAAGCGCTTTATATGGAACATGGCTCGGTATCCAAGAAAATGGCCTATCAAATGGCGCAAGGTGCGTTGGAAAACAGCAATGCAAACATAGCTTTAGGTGTAACTGGCATTGCAGGCCCAACTGGTGGCACGCCCGAAAAACCCGTGGGTTTGGTGCATATATGTGCGTTGCAAAAAAATGGCGATAAATTTGAAATGAAATATATTTTCCGCGGTGAAGACCGTGCTGGAATTCGTATAAAGACTGTTGGTGAGGCTTTGACGATATTGAAGCAAATTATTGATGAAAATCAATATGCTTAAATCATAAACCTAATGTTATGAATCGGACGAATATAATTTATTAGCACGCGTTATAAACGCTTGCTCAATTTCTTTAACTCCAATTTTGAACGCCGCTGCCAATGCCAATCTGAGTGGTAGGTTTTTCATTTCAATTTCAATCGAGAAATGTGCCATACATTGATTGTCACCATGCTCGATAAATTTCCAACCGTTGGTTAGGTTTTTCAATGCACCCGAATTTAACGTGACATTTATTTCGTGAAACATGTCGTCAATCTCGACATTTGAGTCGAATTTCTCGCTAAAAACACTGAATTTTACGCCCATTTCGGCCAAAAAAAGCCGTTTTTTAGCGGTTTTTTGGCTATTTTTGATGATTAAATGGCTGCAATTTGGTAAAAATTCGGGGTATTTTTCAATATCCGCTACCATATTGTGAATCTTCTCAACCGAAAAAGGAAAGAAAATTTCAGTCTGATATTTCGGCATTACATACCCATTTTTGAAAGTCGGTTTTTGCGCAATTCATCAAAATCTTCACCGGCATGGAAGCTAGATCTGGTCAACGGGCTAGATGAAACCATCAAGAAGCCTTTGACTTTGGCCATACGCTCATAGCTTTTAAACTCATCAGGCGTGACAAAGCTACTAATGGCAATATGTTTGCGGGTTGGCTGTAAATATTGGCCAATGGTCATAAAATCGATATTGGCGGCGCGCATGTCGTCCATCACTTGCAAAACCTCATGGCGTTCCTCGCCCAAACCAACCATTATGCCGGATTTGGTGAACATTTTAGGGTCAATTTCTTTAACTTGTTGCAAAACCCGTAATGAATGGAAATACCGAGCGCCAGGGCGTACTTTTAGATATTTAGATGGTACGGTTTCCAAATTGTGATTGAAAACATCGGGTTTGGCCAAAACCACGGCTTCAACTGCGCCTTCTTTGCGCAAGAAATCAGGGGTTAGCACTTCGATAGTGGTGCGCGGGCTGGCTTCGCGGATGGCTTGTATCACTTCAACAAAATGTTGAGCGCCGCCATCGGCTAGATCGTCTCTATCCACAGATGTAATCACCACATGGTTGAGATCGAGCTGTTTGACAGATTGGCCGACATTATATGGCTCTTTGACATCGAGTAATTTGGGCATGCCGGTTTTGATGTTGCAAAAGGCGCACGCACGGGTGCAAGTGTCGCCCATAATCATCATGGTGGCGTGTTTTTTGCTCCAGCATTCGCCAATATTGGGGCAGCCGGCTTCTTCGCACACGGTGACCAGATTGTGATCCCGCATGATTTTGCTGGTTTCTTTAAACACTGGTGAGCCGGGGGCTTTGACGCGAATCCAATCGGGTTTGCGCAATATCGGGCTATCGGCTTTTTTGGCTTTTTCGGGATGGCGCATTTTAGAGCGCTCAACGGCTCCGGCCTTGATCAATTCGGAGGAGCTGATGGTATTGGCTTGTTCACGTCTGTTATCTA
>NVUS02000021.1 GCA_002402005.2 OCS116 cluster bacterium
AATGGTTTAAAAGTTGGCATCATTCTTGAATAGTGAATGGCGCTTAAACATAAAGTAGGTGGAATTTTGGGGTAATGATTTTTCCCACTTCTCAAATCACCTGGTAACTAAAAAAGGAGTGATAAAGTGCAATTTATAACTGCAATCATTAAACCCAATAAGCTCACCCAAGTGCATGAAGCTTTGTTAAAAATTGGTGTTGAAGGCATGACAGTAACCGAAGTTAAAGGTTACGGTCGTCAAAAAGGCCATAGCGAGATTTATCTCGGCGCAGAATATCAAGTGGTTTTTGTTCCAAAAATTAAAATTGAAATTGCTGCCTCTACAGAACTTACCGACAAAATCGTCGAAACCATCATTGCCGAAGCGGGTACTGGCAAAATTGGTGACGGTAAGATTTTTGTGCAAGATCTTAAAGAAACAATCAGAATTCGTACAAGTGAAAAGGGTCAAGCCGCACTTTAAGTGCCAAGCTAAGACTTAAATGGAGTATAAAAATGAAAAATATTATTAAATTTCCTCTTATGGTCGGGGCGGTTCTTGTCGCACTGACGACAGTGGCTAACGCCGCTGTAGAGGTCGAAACAGCATTCGTGTTCAATACACTTATGTTCCTCATCGGTGGTTTCTTGGTTATGTTCATGGCAGCGGGCTTCTCAATGCTCGAAGCTGGTATGGTGCGTAGTAAAAACGTGGCCACAATCTGTACCAAAAACATCGCGCTTTATTCAATTGCTGGCCTTATGTTCTGGGTTGTTGGTTATAACCTCATGTATGGCGGTGAAGCTGGTGGCTTTATGGGTTCAATGGGCATCTGGTCTTCAGGCGAAGAAGGTACTGATTTTGGCGATGGCACTGGTTACGGCGCTTATTCTGATTGGTTCTTCCAAATGGTATTCTGTGCAACAGCAGCCTCTATCGTTTCAGGTACAGTGGCTGAACGTATTAAACTTTGGCCTTTCCTCATCTTCTGTGCCGTGCTTACAGGCTTTATCTACCCCATCGTTGGTTCATGGGAATGGGGCGCTGGCTGGTTAGATGCCAAAGGCTTCTCAGATTTCGCTGGTTCAACATTGGTACATAGTGTTGGTGGTTGGGCAGCTTTAGTTGGCGCCATGATCCTTGGTCCACGTATCGGTAAATACCGTACAGTAAACGGCCAAACAGTTGTCACACCTATTCCAGGTTCAAACCTTCCTATCGCTACATTGGGTACATTCATCCTATGGTTCGGTTGGTTCGGCTTTAACGGTGGTTCACAACTGGCTCTAGGTTCAGGCGCTGATGCCATCGCAATCGGTCGTATTTTCACAAATACAAATATGGCTGCTGCTTCTGGTACAGTGGTTGCACTTATCTTAACTCAAGTGCTTTACAAAAAAGTAGATCTTACAATGGTGCTAAACGGCGCGCTTGCTGGCCTAGTAGCCATCACTGCTGAGCCTCTCACACCATCAATTGGTGAAGCTGTGGTCATCGGCGGCATCGGTGCTGCATTGGTTGTCTTCGCAGTTCCATTGCTTGATAAGCTTAAAATTGACGATGTGGTTGGCGCTGTGTCTGTCCATTTGGTTGCTGGCATTTGGGGTACAATCATCGTACCGTTCACCAATAGCGATGCCACTTATGGCGTTCAAGCTCTAGGTATTGTCTCAGTCGGTGCTTTTGTATGTATCGCTTCAGCCATTGTTTGGTTGGCGCTAAAATACACAATCGGCATCAGAGTGACAGAAGAAGAAGAACTAGCTGGTCTTGATGTATCAGAACTTGGTCTTCATGCTTACCCAGAATTTACACATGATTCAAAAATCTAATCTGATTAGATTGATGTAAAAATTAAGCCCGCCAATGATTGTTTCATTGGCGGGCTTTTTCAATTCTCATTATAAAGCTTAGCGCTTAGATATTGGCAGTGAGTTTTAACTTACCAATAGAGATTTTTGCTTGTTTCACATCCAAGTCTTTAAAATGATTAATATACCGGTTTTTGCTTAACAATGGTAGATTTAGCAATTTCTGGCGCATATTGCATATGTTGCTAAATGCTTGTTCCGACATTTCAATCGAGCGGCACAAAATAGTCAACGGCTCACCGCGGCTTTGGCTCATCACCTCTTGCACATATTTCACGTCCACATGGCCCATTTCAGCAATCAGCTGTGCCAAGTCATTGCTTTGCAGTTCTGCCGCAAATTGCTCAATCGCCTCGTTCAAACTCAGCGCACCGTCACGAACTTGGTTCACTTGCTCTAGCGATGATGTCACGTCCAAATTATCTTCGGTCGCCTCAGCATCACGCTGCTCATAAGTTCTGTCCATCAGGTCGCGCATTTCAGCCTTGCTGTGGCTATCCGCAACCCGCTTAACGGCAGATAATACCCCACCAGCCAAATGCGGCAATAATAATTTCACATCTTTGGGCAGGTCTTCACGTTGCAATAGCAAAGCCAGTAATTCACCATCATCAGGGTTGTGCTTCACCATATGGGCAAAGCCGTTATTCGATATGTGCGCGCTGTCATTTTGGCACACTGCGCGCAAAACAATTGGTTCACCATGGCCAATTAAATTATCGGTCACAATTTCGCTTATGTTGATGCGGCCAGCCACAGCAACGCGGTGTTCGGTTGTGGTCAAATTGGTCACGTTGATTAAATCATCGTCAGTAAATACATTAGAATGTTGCAGCATCGGCGCCGCCACTTCAGCGTCTTCATAGATCAAAGCGACCGCAAAGCTTTTGGGCGTATCTTGCACATGAGCAAATTTTTCAGAGATTTGCAGCTTGCCATCTTTGTCCATATCTTTTAACAATTTGGTAAAAACGTCACCAAAAAGTTCCACTTCGTTCAGCGATTTATTCTGCCGATCAGTGATGAACATATCCGTGATGGCAGTCATTAGCTCTAACCGTTTATCAGAAGATTTTTCGGTGGCTAGTTTTGTCAGTTCATTAAACATAAATGTCTGTATTCTTCTTAAGTGTTGCCCCCACTTATTGACCTAGCGTAACCAAAGGAATTGAATAAATGGTTAATCCAAGCTGGAAGGCCACTATCTCAGTTCCCAAAAAACAATGATATGCAACTAAAGTACTGTAATATTGAAATGTTTAAGATAATGACTGGTTAACTTCACTGCCAAACATAAAGATTGCTGCCGAAATATAGATGAAAACCATAGTGGCAATGATACCGCCCAAACTACCGTATATTGTAGCGTAGCGGGAAAAGTCTTCTAGATAAATGGTGAATATTTCAGCCATAATCAACCATATAAATACCGAGAATATCACCCCCGGCAATAGCTTGCTTAGGCTTGGTCTTTGGTTGGGTAAAATTGCATGTGTGGTAAACAAAATGATAATAAGTAGCAAGATTCCCAGTGGGTAACTCCAAATGTCAAATTGAATGATTAAATCAGCAAAGGTCGGAAAATAATCATGCA
>NVUS02000210.1 GCA_002402005.2 OCS116 cluster bacterium
CCCGATGTTTACCCAATGGTCGGTGTGGCTGTGGCGGTCATTACCTTTATTGTGGCGGCTATCGCCACTTGGTTGATACCCAAAGACCGGGTGACTTTGGCCCAAACCACGGGGTTAAGCCTGCGTAAACTGGTGATGGATAGCCTGAAGAATAAAAGCTTTCGTGCCATTGTATTGATTATCTTTTTAATTGAGGTGGTATTTCAGATGACCATCAGTATGGGCACGCATGTCAATACATTCACCTATCATTTAACTGGTGGGCAAATGGGTATTCTTGGCTTGTCATTGCTGGGTATGTCGGCATTGTCGCAACCATTTTGGGTGTTTATTTGCCGTAAGTTTGAAAAACGTTTTGCTTTGGCATTGGGCATGATATTGGGCTTGATTGGTTTTGTTGGCATGCCATGGGCACATGTTGGTTTTGGCTGGTTGCCGATTGACGCGCCCAATACATTGGTGACTTTGGCGATTTTTAGCGCCATAGCAGGTGTTGGTAATGGGGCATTTATGACTGTGCCATTTGCCATGGTGGCGGATGCTACGGATGCTGGTGAGATTGAATCGAACGAGCGCCAAGAAGGTCTGTATTTTGGCCTTTATACGTTTGCTTATAAATTTGGCATTGCCATCAGTACATTGTTGGCCGGTGCGTTGCTTGAGGTGATTGGCTTTGATTCGAACCTATCTGAGCAAACTGTTGATACATCTTATCAATTGGCTATGGCGCCGACTTGGTTATTGATTTTGGTGGCGCCGGTGATTTTTTGGTTGATTGGTAAATATAAGATTAGCCGTTCTACCCATGCAAAAACCATTGCCGAATTGGCAAGCCGCGAGGCATAAAAAGGCGAGGGCTGGCGGTTATCTGGCCAGCCACCCTCCATCGACATTTAAGGTGGCACCATTGATATATTGTGCCGCCTTGGATGCTAAAAATACCGCTGCGCCGCCAATGTCACTCGGCTCACCCCAACGCTCAGCCGGTATCCGGTCTAGGATGGCTTTGTTGCGCACTGGATCGGCTTGTAGGGCTTTGGTATTGTTGGTGGCGATATAGCCCGGTGCGATGGCATTGGTATTGATGCCTTTGGCTGCCCATTCATTAGCCAGCAATTTGGTAAGCCCCGGTACGCCGCTTTTGGAAGCGGTGTAAGATGCCACTCTGATGCCGCCTTGGAATGACAGCATAGAAGCAATGTTAATGATGCTGCCAGTTGCGCCGCGTTTGAATATATTGCGGCCAAATGCCTGACAGATGAAAAACATGGCTTTTAAATTGACGTCCATTACCTCATCCCAATCGGCTTCGGTGAAATCAACCGCGTCGGCACGGCGGATGATGCCCGCATTGTTTACGAGAATATTGAGTTCTTCGATATTCTCAACAATCGCAGCGGCCTTCATCGGGTCTGATAAATCGAGCTGTAGTGATGAGGCCTTGCCGCCGGCTTTGGTGATGATTTTAATTGTCTCATCGGCATTAGAGCGGTTGGCGCAAATGACCTCTGCGCCTGCCGCTGCCAAACTGATGGCAATGGCTTGGCCGATGCCGGTATTTGAGCCGGTGACCAAGGCCAGTTTGCCATCTAGTGAAAAAATATCACTCATAACATGTCTTCTATCGCGACGACTTCTAGGTCGGTATAATCGACATTGTCGCCGGCCATCGCCCAGATGAATGTATAGGAAGCTGTGCCTGAACCTGAATGGATTGACCAAGGTGGTGAAATTGCGCCTTCTTCATTGCGGATGATGAGATGGCGGGTTTGTTTGGGTTCGCCCATTAGATGCACCACGCCTTGATCTTCTGGTACATCAAAATACAGATAGGCTTCCATGCGTCTATCATGCACATGGGCGGGCATGGTATTCCATACCGAGCCATTGGTGAGCTTGGTCATGCCGACCACGAGTTGGCAGGATTGCATCACATCTGGATGTACAAATTGGTAAATTGTGCGCTCGTTAGAGGTTTTGACATCGCCCAGCTCGACAAAGGCGGCTTGTTCGATTTTGATGAGACGCGTAGGATATGTGGTGTGGGCGGGGGCGGAGATGATGTAATAACGGCCAGCGCCTTTGAAGCTAATTGCGCCTTGTGCCATGCCGATATACAGCATATCGCCTTTGACCATGGCATGGTCTTGCCCTGCGACAGATATTGTGCCATCGCCGCCAATATTGACAATGGTCATCTCGCGTCGGTCGAGGATGGAATCTGTGCCGGTTTCGGCGATTTTATCTAATGTTAGCTCTTGCCCAGCGGGCACTGCGCCGCCGACTATCATTCGGTCATAATGGGTGTAAATGAGTTTGATTTTACCATCAATAAACATATTGCTCATATGGAAGTTTTGGCGCAATTCTTCGGTATCAAATGCTTTGGCCGCTTTGGGGTCAATGGCATAGCGGGTTTCTACGGTGAGCATATAAATCTCCTTTTGTTTGTTTTGAGGGTAAAATTTACCAGAAGAAATTGGTAAATCCATCGCGGCGCATCAACGCCTCTAAATAAAAATAATCGCCATAAGGCAGCATATTGTCTGAGCGACCATTCAACACATGTGAAGCGCCGTGGATGATGAGCCCTTCGGCGGCTTCGACCTGTGTGACCGAATAATCATTGTTGAGCGTGTCTAATATCACGCCAGCCATTTGGGCATATTTGTCGGTTTGAACATATTGATCGAGCAGCAAAAAGCCGGCGGCAAAAATGGCGGCGGCGGAGCTATCGGGATAGGGGGTATAATCTTCGGTTAAATCGAAATCCCAAACGGGCATGCCGTTTGCGGGTAGGCGGTTGAGGGCGTAATCGGCGAGTTTTTGTGCCAGCTCTAAATAATGTTGGTTGCCGGTGTTTTTATACATATAGCTATAGCCGTGCACTGCCCATGCTTGGCCGCGGCTCCAGCAGCTGTCATCTTTAAACCCTTGTGCGGTGGTGACTGCCAATGGTTCGCCAGTATCTGGGTTGAAATTAAATGTATGTGCAGTGCTGTAATCATCACGCACTAAATATTGTTCGGTTGTATCGGCGTGGGCAATGGCCACATCGGCAAAATCTTGCCTGCCGGTATATTCGGTTGCCCAAAACAGCAGGGCTAGATTTTCCATGCAATCGACAATCATTTTGCCGCGATTGCTATATTGTTTGGCCAGCGCGCGTTCATTCTCGTTCCACGCTTGGATATATTGGCCTTTTGGGTTGAAACGCTGGCGCAACACTTCGGCAGCCTCTACTGCCACATCGGCCATTGCCTCGTTGCCGGTTAATTTGTAATCGGCGACGGCGCTGAGCGAATAC
>NVUS02000211.1 GCA_002402005.2 OCS116 cluster bacterium
ATGGCGCAAAGCTGCCATACGTTCTGGGTCTTCTTCGTGCCATAGCACAACCAGTTTATCTTCGGCTTTAACCCGGGCAAAGAAAGCCTCGTCCAACAAATCTTGCGGGCGGTCTAACTTCTCCCAACAAAGATGGATGATATCAGCATGTTTGGCATGCTCAAACGGGTCTGCATCTATAGGCACTAGGGCCGAACACGGATAGGTACAGCCTGCTGCTTTGAGCATTTCTGCCGTTTTGGGGTCAAATGCGCCAATGATGGCTTTTTTAATGCCGTGCTGTTTAAGTGCTTCATAAACCGGTATGCTGGCGGCTACATCTTTAACATCGGCATAGATGCCGGCGTCGGATTTTCTGGCCAATGATAGGACAGCATCTAATGAAGGTGCTTTAATTTGTTCGAAAGTTAGGTCTTTTAAGGCACGGCCGTCGGTTAATTTGACATCATGAAAAACCACCAGCTTGTCGTCGGCGGTGAGATGAATGTCAACTTCCCAAAAATCTGCATTTAGCTGCGCGGCAACTTCAAAGGCTTGTAAGCTATTGGGCTCTGCATAAGCACTCGCGCCGCGATGAGCGATCGAATAAGGGCGTTTGGGCTGAGTCCAATCTTGCATTAGAGGCGCTCTCCTTGCATGTCGAAAAATAGTAAGTCATCGAGTGACAAGCCCCAATCAATATCTGCACCAACCTCAAGGTCAGAACCTGAAGCTTGGATGGAGCGTAATATTGAGCCATCGGTAAGTTGAATGTCGAATAACTCCTCGCGGCCTTGTTTCTCGATAAATTTCACCACGCCTTTTACGCCCATGCCAAATTGAGGGCCAAAACATTCTGGCCGTATGCCGACTTGGACCTTTTTAACGGCAGCATTTAGGTTAGGGCTGGCAATAGAATGGCCATTAGGTAGAAGTAGAGTTTTGTCTTTATGTTCTGCATCTAAAAATGTAATGGGTGGGTTGCCCAAAAAATCAGCTACAAATTTATTGGCTGGATTGTTATACATTTCTGATGGTTTGTCGAGCTGTACAATCTTGCCGTCATGCATTAACGCAATGCGGTCACACATTGACATGGCTTCGACTTGATCATGAGTGACCAAAATGGCGGTGATGCCGGTTTCAAGCTGAATGCGGCGAATTTCGGAACGCATTTCGAGCCGCAATTTGGCATCCAAGTTGGCCAATGGTTCATCGAGCAGCAATACATCTGGTTTGCGTATTAGCGCTCGGGCTAGGGCAACGCGTTGTTGTTGGCCGCCGGAAAGTTGACCGGGCTTGCGCTCGAGCAATTCCTCGATATGGGTTAGCTTGGCAATCTCATGCACTTGGCGTTTAATGTCCGCCGGCTTGTCTTTGCGCACTTTAAGCGGGAATGCTATATTTTCATATGCATTCATATGCGGGTAGAGGGCATAGGATTGGAACACCACGCCGACATTACGTTTTTGGCTGGGTAGATCTGATACGTCTTGATCGCCAAATAATATTTTGCCGCCATTGACCCGGTGAATGCCGCATATGGCAAATAGAGTGGTCGATTTGCCGCAGCCAGAAGGGCCGAGTAGGGCCAGCATTTCGCCGTCCTTAATCTCTAAATTCATGTTTTCAATGACAGTGACGTCATCAAATTTTTTGGTAAAATTTTGAAGAGTGATTTGCATTAGCCTTTGGTGCCTCCACCGTAAATGTTCATTAATTTCTTTTGGAAGATGAGATAGATTGCGATGACCGGAAGGGCATAAAACATACCAACAGCCTTAAACAAAGCAAAATCTATTTTTGTATCGTCAGCGATTAAAGCTGTCATATACGTTGATAAAACCTGTGCGTCATTGCCGGGTGCTAAAACCTGCGGCAGTAGGAATTCTGACCAGCCGGAAAGGAATGAAAAAATCATCAGCGCGAAAATGCCCGGCTGTACCTGTGGTAAAACCAATTTCCACCAAACGGTGAAGCGGCTGGCGCCATCTTGCACCCCGGCCATTTCAATTTCCCATGGCACATTGTCGTAAAAGCCTTTCATAATCCAAATGCCGAATGGCAGTTCGAGCGCGGCTTTGACCATGATCACGCCTAGCAGGGTGTCATATAAGCCAATGATTTGCAGGATTAAGAAGATGGCAATGATCAGCGTCACTGTTGGAAAGGCGTGCAGAATGATCAACCCGCCTAAGAAATACCGACGGCCGGGAAAGTTCAGCCGTGACAACGCATAAGCAGTGGTCATCGAAACCGTGCAGACAACCACTGCGGTTGTGGTGGCGAAAATAAACGTATTTAAAGTCACCTGCCAAATGTTGGCGCGGCCAGTTTCGGCTTCATCCCATAAAAAGCTGAATTGCTCAAACGTGACCTTGTTAGGTATCATTGAATCAATGGGATGAGTGGTGAATGTATCGATAATCTGAAACGCAAACATAATGATGAGCGGCAGTGAAACGATAGTCAGAATGGTGATGATTGGCCAGTGGCGGAAATTATGGCTCATAAATTAACCCTCAATCTTTGGTTTGGCAACCATTTCGTTGAAATTAAAGAAACGCAAATAGAATAGGCTGGCAATGATGCCAATGATGACCAATGCGACGGCAAAGGTTGCGCCCAGTCCATATTGCAAATTGCCGCCATAATTATCTAATGCGATGTGGTAGGCAGCTAATGACCAAACCTCAGTTGCGCGGCCTGGGCCACCTTCGGTGCTGAGCAAGATATGCTCGAACGAGGTGAGGAGAGACAATGTTTGATATGAAGTGATGAATAGGATTGGCCAACGCAGATGCGGTAGGATGATATATCTGACCTGTTGCCAACGGTTCGCCCCATCGACTTCTGACGCGTAGAGAATGGATGAAGGAATGGCTTTGATGGCCGATGAGAATAAAATCATGCCCAGTGAGGCGCCAAATGAGCCATTAATCAACACCACAACCACCCATGCATGGGTCGAAGTGTCGAGCATCCAGTTTATCGGCGCAACGCCGATCCAGCTTAACGTGGTGGCAATGAAGCCGGTGTCCCATGTTAGCCATTTCCATAATAATACATACATAACCGGTGGCAGAATGCGCGGTAAAAACCAAATGGCGCGGAAAGTCGAAGCCGATTTGGCGGGTAAATAAAAGGTGGAGATGGCTAAAAACAAGCCAAAGCCAATGTTGAACATAAGGGTCAATGTGACATAGATGAGGGTATTGCCAGCATAGCGCAAGGTCGAGGGCAGGGAGAATAATAATTTAACATTATCAACCGTCCACACCCAACCGGTATAGGCTTGGGTGACGATGAGCTCATGATCTTCTAGTGGAATTCCGCCCTCAGTTATGGCGGTGCGGAATTTGGATTCCGTCGGAAAACGCTCATTTAACAAAGAGTGTTTGAATAATTCGGCCGCGGCTTTGCGGTCTTTGGTTGAGCGGATTTTATTGGCTTTTAAACTTTTGAGCGCGCGTTCCATATCGCGGCGGCTGGAAAATTGTCCATTCTCGTGTAATTTGCGCATTTCAGTGGCGGTGGCGACACCGTGTCTTTCGGCCAAGGCGGCAAGGCCTTTTTCATCAACAACATAGCCGGCATTCTTCAATTGGTCCAAGGTTGCGGTGTTTAAACCCTTGTCGGCCAAGGCACGTATGCCACTTTGGTTGAGTAGATATTCACCGCCGGTGACACCGGTCGAGGTGCTCATGCTGGTGAAAGAAAATATGCCGGTGAGTATAACCGGGGCTAGAAAAAATACCGTAATGACGATAAGCGCCGGTGCTAAAAAACCCAGAGCAAGCCAGTTAAAATTTTTCACGATGGTCTCCAATGATAGCCGAATGGCAGTATAATATAAGGAGCGAAGCGAGCTTCGCCCCTCAATTTGATTAGCGTATAATAAGCTCGTCGCCCAATATAGCTTTTAATTCAGCTTCAACTTCTTTGATGGCTTCTGCTGGTGTTTGCACGCCAGTCCAAGAGGCTTCAAGACCTTTCCACAAGGCTTCGGAGAAAGCGCCATATTGTAGATGGTTGGGTTGTGAAGACGCGTGTGGCAGTAAGCGTTCTGTTGCTTCTGATGCCCAACGGTTGCTTGAATAAAGCTCAATATTAGATTGCTGCTTGGTGATGCCTAGATGCGAAGATTTAATGGCATGCAAGGTGTTGATGCGTGGTTCAGACGCAATGTTAATCAACTGAGCTGCAATTTCTTCGGCACGATCGGTTTCTTGATTGGTGATTAAATATACCAATGGATGGGTGATGGTATTGGCTTTGCCGGCTTCATTACCCGCTGGGATGAGCGAGAATTGAATGGTACCAAAAAAGTCATTATTGCCTTCTTTGCCGGTGTAACGACCATAATGCCACGTACCACCATGCCACATAGCTACTTTGCCGTTGGCAACATCGGCATACCATTGCGAGCCGTCGGTGCCAATGTGGTTTTTGCGGGTGATGCCAGCTGCCACTGCATCAACAAAGAATTGATACATATCAGTCATGGCTTTTTTGTCTAATACAAGTTTGCCAGTTGCCGGGTCTTGTAATACACCACCATATGAAAGATAGAATTGAGCAAAATCTGGGCCGTTAGAGGCACGTGGGTAGAAACCATAACCTTTTTCGACCAAGCCCATATCCACGGCTTTTTTGGCATCTACCAAAACGTTAGCCAGTGTATATTCGCCAGCTTGCACCTTGGCAGGCAAAGCTTCAATGTCGGCATCACTATAACCGATTTTGCTCATAGTCTCTTTCCAGAAGAAGAAAGGCCGGCTTTCGGCATCTTGCGGAATGCCCCATTGAACGCCATCGAATGAAGCGATTTTTAATAGATTGTCATAAATATTGTTAATGGGCCAAGCGTCTAGATCGAGATAATCTTCGATCGGCACAATGTAGCCCGCTTCTGACCATGGTGCGATGTCCAAATGGCTGGTGGCCACAATGTTGGGCGCTTTGCCAGCTTCTGCGGCTAGGGTTACAGCTTGTTTAAATTCTGACCAACCACCAAAATCACGTTTTTTCTCGATGGTGATGTTTAATTCATTGCCCAAAATGGCTTGTTCTTTTGATAGAATGTCGGCAGCCATTTCGATGGCGTCCATGCGGTAAGAATCCGATGCATTTGAGCCCCCCGCCCACACAGTGATCGTAATATCTTCGGCATAAGCTGCCGTGGTTGAGAGCACTATAGCCGAAGCCAAAAGCGCTTTTTTCAGTATAGAGATTGTCATCATTTTTCCCCTTTGATGATAAGTAAAAAAGTTACACAAAGAATGTTGCACACGTGTGCATTATCAAATTTAGCTTATTATTGTGAAACTTATATGACAAGTGAAATTTTTATTTTTTTTATTTTTGTCGCTTTTCAACGGCTAACGATACGAGCTGTAATGCTAGATTTTGCAGGGTTTACAGGCCTTGGGGGTTCTGTGGTAAACTGCGTTAATAAGCAGATGGAAAATCATGAAAAGCGATTTTAAAAATCAAAAACCATAAAGTTTTGACGGATTGTCGACAAAAATCTGTTGTCGAATTTTATCCGATCCGGCCCACTCATTGATCAAGTCAACCAGATGAGCATCATCGGGGTAAATGTCGGCATTTGTCGCCATATTGTGTGGCCAATTGGTTGCCCAGAGGATGCGTTCGGGCGCATGGGCAATTAAAGCTTTGGCCATGGTGGCGACATCGTCATAACCCGGTGTGCCAACTTTTGAAGTTTCGTAATAACCGGACAATTTAACATAGCAGTTGCCACGGTCGATCAGTTTGAGCAGGGCGATGAAAGCTGGGTCGTCGACGCTAACGGGTTCTAAGAATTTTGCGGTGTGATCGAGTACATATTCACCCTCGATTTGCGACAATAAGGGGGCGTGTTCGACCATTTCATTGCCATCAAATTGCACAATCAAATTCCAACCAAACGGTTTGACGCGGGCGTTGACCGCCAATAGACCCTCAAGGCCGATTGCGCCTTGCCAAATGTCCATAATGCGGGCGCCACGTACGCCTTGTTCGGTCATCGAGTCTATTTCTTGGTCGGTAATCTCATTGGGTTTTATGGCCACAATGGCGCGGGCATTTTTGCCGAAATGATAGAGTGCATCTAAGGTGCAACGGTTGTTAAATTGGTAGCCATTGCCTTGGGTGATGACAACGCGTTCAAGCCCCAGCCATTTTTGCACTTGTTCATAATGTTCAACCAGCGCGTCTGCAACCAAGCCCGGTCCGCCTTCCTCAGCGCCAAAGCGTGAGCTGTCAAAAAAATGGATGTGGGTATCAATTGCGCCTTCGGGTAAAGCAATTTTGGGCGGTGTGCCGTTTAATTTTCTGAATGTCATTTTTGACTTCCTTTTATTTCGGCGCAAATAGTTTCAACGCATCACGGTCTATCTCGATGCCCAAGCCCGGGCCATTGGGCACGGTTACCATTCCATTTTTATGCTCGATAGGTTGTTTGACGATGGCTTGTCTGAACGGATTGTAAGTGCGGTCAAATTCTAGCAATGGTGAGTGCTGATTGTGGCTTGGCGGTGAGGGCGGTATGATGGCATGGAAGTGTAAGCTGGCGGCCAATGCCACTGCAGTGCCCCATATATGTGGCACAAGCCGCACATGGTGCACCTCACATAATGTGATGAGTTTGCGGGCTTCGCTTAAGCCACCAACGCCGCACACGTCGGGCTGTAATATATCAACACAACCCTGTTTAAGTGCTTCCTCATTGGCATATTTGCCGTGCCAAGTTTCACCCGCGGCAATGGGGATCGGCTGGTTGCGGCGCAAATCGGTATAAGATGTCAGAGCTTCGGGGATGACCGGTTCTTCAAACCATTCAATGTTAAATTCGGCGGCGCGGCGGCCAATGCTTGTGGCGTCTATGGCGTCATAACCATGGTTGGCATCAATCATCAGCGCGATGTTGTCGCCAATGGCGTTGCGTACGGCTTTTATGGTGGCAATGTCAGCTTCGACACCAAAGCCAATTTTAATTTTTACGGCTTTAAAACCATCGGCAACACAAGCGGTCATTTCCTCAACACAAGCTTGGGCATGGTCTGCGCCAACTGGCTTAAAACCACATGTGGCATAAGCCGGGATTTCGGTGCGGTAAGCGCCGCCCATAAGTTGATAAATCGGCGCATTAAAATGCTTGCCGGCAATGTCCCACAACGCGATGTCGATGCCACTAAGCGCAGTGTGTATCGGCCCGCGCTGGCCTTGATCGCGAAACTGGTTATAAGTTTCAAGCCAAATGGGCTCAATATCTAGTGGGTTGCGGCCAATGATGAGTGACGCCATGGATTTAACCGTGGCGGCATTGATATCAGCAGGGCCTAAACATTCGCCCCAACCAATTGTGCCATCGTCACAGACAATCTCGACAAGACAATGATGGCGGGCGGTAAAAGTAGAGAAAGAAGATTGAAACGGAGCCTCTAATTCATGGTATAGTAGATGGGTATTAATCTCACTGATGATCATCAGCTATACCTCTTTACGACTTCAATCAGCCTTTGCATTTCTTCTGATGTTAAATCCGAAAGTGGTGGCCGTACTTTGCCGCCATTTTTACCAACAGCGGTCAGGCCAGCTTTGATGATGGATACCGCATAGCCGGGTGCGCGGTCTCTAATTTCCATAAATGGATAGAAAAAGTCTTTTAATAATCTATCCATAGTCACTTTGTCGCGTGCGCGCATGGCAGTGTAAAATTCTAACGCCATTTCGGGTACAAAGTTAAACACTGCCGACGAATAAGTGCTGACGCCCATGGCATCATAAGCTTCGGCAAACATTTCGTGGGTTGGCATGCCGCCTACATAGGCCAAGCGGTCTGCGCATTTAACAATAATTTCGCGCACTAGGTTTATATCGCCCGTGCCATCTTTAAAACCAATGAGGTTGGGGCAATTTTCGGCCAAGCGCAATACGGTTTTGGCATCCATAACTGTATTGGCTCTATTGTACATAATCACTCCAAAATCAACACTGTCACATACAGCTTTAATGTGATTATACATGCCTTCTTGAGTACCTGATATAAGATAATTGGGTAATAATAAAATGCCGTCAGCACCTTCGGCTTCGGTTCTTTGGGCAATGTCGATGGCAATTTTAGTGCCGTAGCCACAACCGGCGATGATCGGCGTATCACCGGCCACATCTTTAGCGGCTTTGACCACGGTTACTATCTCTTCGGGGGTGAGAGAAAATAGCTCGCCCGTACCACCAGCCGCAAAAAGCGCTGCGGCATCATATTGCGAAAGCCATGCGATGTGTTCTTGATATGATTTTTTATCAAATTCTAAATCGTCAGAAAAGTGAGTCACCGGAAAAGAAAGTAGGCCAGAGGTAATGGTTTTTTTTAATTCAATTGGGTGCATACTTTTCGTACTTTCGTTTGGTTAAACTGGATTTATAATGACAACAGTGATGAATTGTCAATATTAATATGATAAATTTTGAATGCATTGTTGTTTCTAGCATAGCAAAACTATTTTCCATGTTCAACTCTGTTCTAGGTATATGGGGATATTGATTTAAAATCACATCGAAATTGGCTTTTGTTTGGTGTTTATTATTATACAATCAAATTGAAGGTTAAATAAAATGATTGTTAAATATACGGAATTTATAAACATGAGTAAAAAAATATTGATAGTATGAATTTTTCACGCTAAGCTATATTCAATTAAAGAGGTTTAAAATATGGCTCGTATCTTAATAACCGGTGCTGCTGGCGCTCTCGGCAGTCTTTTGCGCAGCCGCATGAAGCAGTGGCCGGTAACGTTACGCCTATCTGATGTGGCTAAGTTGAGTGATGCGCAAGTTGGTGAAGAGCTGGTGCAATGTGATTTGGTGGATATGGCTGCGGTTTTAACGCTGGTTGAAGGCTGCGATTTTATTGTACATTTGGGCGGCATTGCCAACGAAAATAGTTTTGAAAACATACTGAATGCCAATATCATTGGGACTTATAATATATATGAAGCGGCACGTCGGGCGGGGGTGAAGCGTATTTTGTTTGCCTCCTCTAACCATGCCACTGGGGCGTATGAGGTTGGCCAAACTGTGGATACTGCTATGCCTTTGCGGCCCGATAGTTTTTATGGCGTGTCCAAAGGTTTTGGCGAGGTTTTGGCGCGTTATTATTATGATAAATACGGCATCGAATCGGCTTGCGTGCGAATCGGTTCTTGCTTTGCTTTACCAACCGAGAAGCGTATGTTGGCCACATGGATGAGTTATGACGATTTTACCAATCTGGTTAAATGTGTGTTCGAGATTGAGGAGCTTGGCTTTCAAACCATTTATGGCGTGTCAGATAATGCTAAAAATTGGTGGGACAATCGCCTCGCCGCTGACCTAGGCTGGCAGCCAAAGGATAGCGTAGATAGCTATGCAACTGACCTGAGTTTAAAAGAGGATGAAACTGAAATTGCTGCGCGTTTGCAAGGTGGGGCGTATAATACGGCAGGTCATTTTGATGACGGGGATAGTGGCGCTAGAACCAGTTGATGATTTGATTATATTCATTTTTGCTATATATAGGGTGAAATTAAATGATTGTACGCGGTAGAATCGTAAGATAGATTGTAAAGTCAGATGAAGACAAATGTAAAACCGAAACAAAATTTAACTCAAAAAGTTGTGAATGCTTTGCGCCTCAAGGTGGAGCAGGAGAGGCTAATGCCTGGCGATAAATTGCCAACAGAACAAAAGCTTATGGGTGAATATGGAGTGAGTCGCACGGTGATTAGAGAGGCTATCTCTGGTCTTAAGGCGGATGGTTTGCTGGCCTCACGGCAGGGATCTGGCTTTTATGTAGCGACGCCATCGCAAAGCGAAAATACCATTACTTTTTTTAATAGTAACCCCAAAACTATATCCAGCGTTATTGAAGCTTTGGAATTGCGCGCATCGGTGGAGACTGGCGCTGCTGAACTAGCCGCCAAAAGATGTTTGCCAGCTCAAGAAGCTCATATTTTTTCGGCGTTTAATGCCTTTCGGCGCAAAGTAGAAGCAGGTGAAATTTCTGAAAAAGAAGATTTTGCGTTCCATGTTGCCATTGCTGAGGCTTCAAATAATCAGAAATTTGTTGAATTTCTTACTTTAATTGGGAAGAATATCATTCCACGTTCTAAGCTCAGGGTTGAAGCTGATATGAAGCTGGATATTGAGGTGGAAAAACATATATTAGAGCAGCATAGGGTGATTATGGAGGCTATTTTCGACAGGGATAGCGAAGCGGCTCGATTGACTATGCAGACCCATTTAAACGAAGGTGCTGCGCGCTATCGTGCTTTGGCGCGGCTTGCTCAAAATTCATAAATAAATTATAATCTTGGCTTAATTTTTGAGAAAATAACCGGCTTCGTCTTCTTTGAAAGTTGCGAGGTTTGGGTTGTTTTTGTTTGGCTTGTCGGCGTATCTACTTTAAATTGGTTAAAATTCATATTACAAATATTGGATCGTCTGCTGTGGCCGTAACAAATTTTTATGTAATTTGCAAAAAAATAACATTTTGTGCAAATTACATAATAGCGGCAAATTTATAAAATTTCTAAAATTGGTTACTTTAAATATTTCATTGTAAATTCAGTTGGTTATATTGTTTGGGTCTAATTTTTTATTTGATCCACATTTTCTCTATTGCATGTAGTTTTAAAAAATGTCGTATCAATATTAAATTAATTTAGTAATTTGTCATATAAATTCTTGACAGCTGTTTGGGTTTGACTATCATGGCTCATGTTAAGTTTATAGGAGGGAAACCAATGAAACATTTATCTTACCTATTATTGGCAGGCGTTTCTGCCATAGGTATTACGGGCTCAGCTTATGCTGCTGATTATAATCAAGCCCCAGAATTTGCAAAGATGGTAGAAGCAGGTGCTCTGCCAGCTGTGGCCGAGCGTTTGGGCGAAGAGCCCTTAATTATGGAACCTGTTGATGAAGTGGGTAAATATGGCGGCTTGCACACTGCCGGCATGGTGGGCGGTAATGATCGTAATATGCTGCTTAAGTTTACTGGCTATGAGCCTTTGTTTGCATGGGATAGACAATGGACGGGTAAGATTATCCCGAATATTGCCAAATCATACACCGCATCTAATGACGCCACTACATATACATTCGAGCTTAGGGCTGGAATGAAATGGTCGGACGGTAATGAATTTACTGCCGAAGATATTGCATTCTTTATCAATGATGTGGTGTCTAATAAAAAGCTATATCCAAGCATACCATCATGGTTGTTGGTTGATGGCAAATTACCGGAAGTTACAGTCAATTCACCGACCAGTGTCACGTTTAAATTCAGTAAACCTTATGGCCTGTTTATGAAAAGTGTTGCCGGCGTGTTTGGCACGCAATTGAATATGTTGTCCAAAAATTATTGTGCTCAATTCTTGCCGAAATATAACCCGAAAGCTGAGGAAATCGCGGCCGCTGCAGGGGCGACCGATTGGGCTGATCATATGATTAATATGTGCGGTGTTGAAATTGAAAATATCCAACGCTGGCGTAATGCTGAGCGCCCAACGCTCGAAGCGTTTCTAATTGTCGAACCGTATGTAGCGGGTGCTTCACAGGTGACATTCCACAGAAACCCATATTATTGGAAAGTCGACCCCGCTGGCAATCAATTGCCTTATTTGGATGGCGCGGCCTTTACTATTAATGCTGATAAGCAAACCGCTCTATTGGCAGCCATTGCCGGCAAAACCACCTTCCAACAACGCCATATTGCCACCACGGCCAACAAACCTGTATTGTTTGATGCCAAAGAATCTGGTGGTATAGAATTGGTACCGCGTCGTGTTCTCACAACTGCGGATGCGGCTATTTCGATCAACCTAACCCATGAAGATCCGGTAAAACGTGCCATCTTTAGCAATAAAGATTTCCGGATCGCGTTAAGCCATGCGATTGATCGCCAGGCGATTATTGATACCATTTATTTGGGGCAGGCTGAGGCCAAACAGGTTTCACCAACCACAGATAGTGCATTTGGTAACAAACGGTTGAGCACCCAATATATTGAGTATGATGTCGATACTGCTAATAAAATGCTGGATGCTGTCGGCTTGGATAAAAAAGACAGCAATGGCATGCGTTTAACTGCTGAAGGCAAACCATTGGTGCTTAATCTGATGACTGTGGCCGCCTTAGGCTCTCAAGCCGATGTTTCGGAATTGGTTGTGCAATATTGGCAAGCTGTAGGTGTGGATGCACGGTTGCAAACGGTCGATAGAACGCGCTTTTATGAAGTTAAAAACAATAACGATCATGATGCGGTAGTTTGGCCGGGTGGTGGCGATGGTATTGAGGGTTATCTAGACCCACGTTATCTAATGCCTTTCTCAACGGAGTCTAACTATGCGGTGAGTTGGGGTAAATATTACCAAGGTCTAGATGGTGGCGAAGAACCTCCGCAAGCGATTAAAGATCAATGGGCGTTGTATGAGCAACTAAAATCGACTGCTGATGAAGATTTGCAAGCCAAATTATGGCAGCAAATTCTTGAAATTGCCGCTGATCAATTTTACGCTATTGGTGTTTCATCATCACCTCCAGGTTACGCGATTAAGTCTAAAAACCTTGGCAATGTAGAAGTTAATAGTCCGGTAAGTTGGTTATATCCTAACCCTGGTCCGATCAACTCAGCGCAATGGTATCTTAAAAATTAACCTTCCAGATGTTTTTAAGATTTCATACAGCCAGCTCAAGCTTTTGCTCGGGCTGGCCAGTTTAATAGCCATCTGGCTTTTATGAATGGTATAATATGCTCGGTTTTATTATCAAGCGGGTGTTGGGGATGATCCCTTCACTGGCGGCTATTTCGGTTTTGGCATTCATTGTCATCCAACTCCCCCCTGGCGATTTTGTAACAACTTTGGTGGCGCAAGCGGCCGAAGCAGGTGATACAATTGATGACGCAAAAATGGCGGTTTTACGTCAAAGATATGGTGTGGGTGATCCTATTTTGGTGCAATATTTCCGTTGGATTGGCGGTATATTGCAAGGTGATTTTGGTTATAGCTTTGAATGGAACCAACCGGTTTCACAATTGGTGTGGGAACGGATGGGCATGACATCGCTTATGTCATTCATCACTTTGATGTTTATTTGGGCGATCGCATTGCCGATTGGCATCTATTCGGCAGTCAATAAATATTCATTTGGTGATTATGCCGCTACCTTATTTGGGTTTATCGGCATGGCGACGCCGAATTTTTTACTGGCGATTGTGTTGATGTATATATCGACCATCTGGTTTGGCAATAGTGTTGGCGGTCTATTCTCGCCCGAATATGTCAAGGCCGATTGGTCATTGGCTAAGATATGGGATTTTGCCAAACATATTTGGATTCCGGTTTTGGTATTGGGCACCGCGGGCACGGCGGCGCTTATACGGGTGATGCGAGCAAATTTGCTCGATGAATTGAACAAGCCTTATGTTGAGGCGGCGCGTGCCAAAGGCCTACCAGAGGTTAAATTAATTTTAGCATACCCGGTGCGCGTGGCGATTAACCCGTTTATCTCAACAGTCGGTTGGGTATTGCCAACGCTTATTTCGGGCGAGTTGATTGTTTCGACCGTGCTTAATCTGCCAACCGCTGGGCCACTTTTATTGCAAGCGCTTAAATCGCAAGATATGTTTTTGGCCGGTGCATTTTTGCTGATGATTGGCGCCTTGGTGCTAATCGGCACATTGTTATCGGATATTTTATTGGCCATCATAGACCCTAGGATTAGATTGTCATGAGTGATTCAGTAGATTTAGATGATGGTTCAGAATTACTCGACCAACAATTGACCAGCGACCGCATGGTGGTCACTTCGCAATGGAGCTTGATTTGGTATAAGTTTCGCCGGCATAAATTGGCAATGATTGGTTTAACGGTTACGCTTTTGATTTATTTGATCGCTGCCACAGCGGGCTTTTTGTCGCCATCTGTGCCATCTAAGTTTCAGCCTAAATTCACTTATGCGCCGCCGCAAACTATCCATTTTTTTAAACAGAATGAAATGGGTGAGAGTGAATATTTCCCGCATGTATTGGGCTATAAAACCACGGTTAACCCCGAATCGTTTAAGCGCAGTTATGTGATTGATGAAACACAAGTTGTGCCGATTGGCATGTTTGTAAAAGGCGAAAAGTATAATTTCTTAGGCATGTTTGCCAGCGAAACGCATTTGTTCGGGCCGATCGACAAAAAACACCCATTCTATTTGATTGGTGCTGACAGGTTGGGGCGCGATTTGCTAACCCGCACGCTTTATGGTGCACGGGTTTCTATGTCCATTGGTTTGGTTGGCGTGGCACTTAGCTTGGTGATCGGTGTTATACTGGGCGGCGTATCCGGTTTTTATGGTGGCATTATGGACCGGGTGATTCAACGGGTGATTGAATTTATTCGCTCCATACCAACCATTCCATTATGGCTGGGTTTGGCAACCGCTATGCCACAAGATTGGCCTGCCATTTGGGTGTATTTTTTCATCCTAATTATTTTATCACTGATCGGTTGGACTGAGATTGCGCGGGTGGTACGTGGGCGGTTTTTGAGCCTGCGAACGGAAGATTTTGTGATGGCGGCGCGGTTAGATGGGGTGAGCGAAATGCGCATCATTTTGCGCCATATGATGCCATCATTATTCAGCCATATCATTGCTGCGGTCACCTTGGCCATTCCGAATATGATATTGGCAGAATCGGCATTAAGCTTTTTGGGGCTCGGCCTTCAGCCACCGATTGTGAGCTGGGGTGTGTTGTTGCAAGATACGCAAAATCTACGCGCCATCACCCAAGCACCATGGTTATTTGTGCCCGGTATATGTGTGGTTGTGGCCGTGTTGGCGCTTAACTTTTTAGGTGATGGTTTGCGTGACGCTGCTGATCCTTATTCTTAAATTATGACAGTTAGACTTAATGGATAAAAAATGAATAATCGTAAAAAACCAATATTACAAGTCAAGAATCTGTCGGTTGATTTTCCGATTCACAAGCAGACCATCAAGGCTGTGCAAGATGTTTCATTTGACCTTTATGCAGGTGAAACACTTTGTGTGGTGGGAGAAAGTGGTTCTGGCAAGAGCGTCACCGCCAGAGCCATCTTGCAGCTCATTGTTAACCCCGGTAAAATCATGCAAGGCGAATTGCTGTTTGAAAGCCTTGAGGGCGCGGTCGACATTGCGCAGTTGGATAAAAAGGGCAAACAGATACGCAAAATCCGTGGCAATGAGATTGCGATGATTTTTCAAGAGCCGATGACCTCTTTGTCGCCTGTTCATACCATCGGCCATCAGCTGGTCGAAGCCATTTTACTGCATAATGATATAAGTAAAGCCGAAGCCAAAAGCCAAGCTGCCGAATTATTGCGGCGGGTTAAAATACCCAACCCAGAACAGGCTTTGAATAGCTATTCGTTCGAGTTTTCGGGTGGCATGCGGCAACGGGCGATGATTGCCATGGCATTATCCTGCAAGCCAAAAGTCTTGATTGCTGATGAACCGACAACCGCGCTGGATGTAACCACCCAGGCCGAGATTTTGGATTTGATTGCGGAGCTGCAAAAAGATGAAGAAATGGCGGTTTTATTCATCACTCATGACATGGGGGTTGTTGCACAAATTGCCGACCGGGTGATGGTGATGTATCGCGGCCAAAAAATTGAAGATGGTTTGGTGCAACAGGTGCTTGAACAACCTAAAGAAGCTTATACCAAGGCCTTGTTAAACTCGGTGCTTAAGTTAGAGACGCCGCCCATGCATGCCAAGCCAGATGCCAAGCCCAAAACCATAATTGATGTCAAAGATTTAAAGCTGCAATTTTCTAGTGGTGGTGGCTTGTTTAAAAAACCTACCTTGGTGGTTAAAGCCATTGATGGGGTGAACTTGACGATAAATGAGGGCGAGAGGCTGGGCATTGTTGGCGAGAGTGGCTCGGGCAAAACCACATTGGGGCGTAGCTTATTGGGCATTTATCCGCCCAATGAGGGGGTGATAAATTATACTCGTAAAACTGGCGAAATCATTCAAATTGAAAAAGCCAACAAAGCCACACTTAAATCAATTTATGGTGAAATGAGGATGATTTTTCAAGACCCACATTCCTCACTTAACCCACGTATGACGATATTTGAAACCATTGCAGAGCCATTGCGTGCCAATACAGATATGAGTATGGCGCAAATGCGAGATCGGGTGCAATTTTTGCTCGAAAAAGTTGGAATGCCGAGTGAGGTTGCCAACCGTTATCCGCACGCATTTTCGGGTGGGCAGCGGCAGCGGATTTGCATTGCTCGTGCCATTGCGCTTAACCCACGGGTGATTATTGCCGATGAACCAACCTCTGCTTTAGATGTATCCTTACGCCATCAGGTGCTGGATTTAATGCTTAATTTGCAAAAGGAATTTGGCATTGCTTATATATTTATCAGCCATGACATTAGCGTGGTGCGTTATTTTTGTGACCGTGTGGCGGTGATGGAAAAAGGTAAGATTGTAGAGATTGGTGATGTGGCGCAAATATGCGATGCGCCGCAACATCCTTATACCCAAAAATTAATTTCATCTGTGCCGCGGCCAGATCTTAAATACCGTAAGAAGCCCTTACTTCAAACCACGATGGCTTATGGTGATGTATGACCTATAAAGCCGAACTTATACTGGATGTGAAAACGGCTTTGGGCGAAAGCCCGATGTGGAATCCGCATGATGATTGCTTGTATTTTGTCGACATTACATCAGGTGAATTGCACCGATATAACCCCAGTGGCGGTGGCCATCATGTTTGGCGGCGCGAGACTATGTTGGGTTGTATTGCTGTTGGTAATGATGGCAGCTTGGTGGCGGGATCGCACGAGGGCTTTGTTAGATTAATTGTAGATAAGGGGCGATTGGTTGAGACACCGCTCAAAATATTTGGTGCTGAATTTGATTGCATGCGAATGAATGATGGTACTTGTGACCGACAAGGGCGGTTTTGGGCAGGCAGTATGAATTACGCCCCCAATCCAAGCCAACCAGATGGAGCGCTTTATCGGTTAGATGCTGATGGTTCACATGCCAAAATTAATGCAGATTTATTGGTGGCCAACGGCATGGCTTTCAGCCCAGATGGCAAACGATTTTATATGTCTGATACTCACCCCACCTCCAGCTCGATCTGGGCATATGATTATGATATTGATAACGGCATGCCAAGCAATCGCCAGCTATTTGCGGATACAAAACAGCAATTGGGTCGGCCTGACGGCGCGGCAATGGATGTAGACGGTTGCTATTGGAGTGCAGCCAATGATGCAGGGTTGATACATAGATATACGCCAACGGGTGAAATAGATATATCGATAAAAGTGCCGACCGCCAAACCAACAAAAATCTGTTTCGGAGGGCGAGATTACAAGACCATGTACATCACCAGCATCAGGCTGGATGATGAGAATGCGGGCGGGCTATTTGCGCTTGAACTGCCGTATCAGGGCATTGCAGAAACAGAATTTAATTTCACAAAATGAGTTTAAATGGAGGAATGTCATGTATGTAGGCACACAGTTAAGTTCGGAGCAATATGCAATATATGGTCAGGAATATCTGCGTCAGCTGGCGCAATTGGGCGTTAAACACGTTAGTGTCGACCCCTTAGGGCCTGCAAAAAATTGGGATAGAGATTGCTTGCTTAAACATTTAGAGGTGATCGACAATTGTGGTTTGATATTGGATATGATTCAATTGCCAATGACCTCACACCCGATTGAAAAATCGGAAAGTAAACATATTATGTTGGGTAAAAACCCCGAACGCGATCGTGAAATTGACCTCATTTGCGAGCTGATTGAAATGCTCAGTGAAGTTGGAGTGGGCGCTGTGCGTTACAATTGCAATTTAATTGGCATACCCCGAACTGAAGATGAGATTGGCCGCGGCGGTTCGCGCCATTCAACTTATCGAGAAGATAAACTGGTCAATTTTGATGAATTAAGTGAAGCAGGACATGTGAATGAAGATTTATTCTGGGAACGGATTGAATATTTTTTAGATCGGGTTGTGCCTGTCGCCACCGCCAATAAGGTGCGCATGGCGTGCCATCCACACGATCCGCTTACACCTGTGGGCTATCGCGGTGTGACGCGGGTGTTGGGCGATGCAGACGGGCTTAAAAGGTTCGTTTCCTTTCAGGAGAGTGACTATCATGGGCTTAATTTTTGCCAAGGCACGATTGCCGAAAGTATGATTAATCCGAAGGAAGAAATGCCCGCTGTCATAAAATGGTTTGGCGAACGCGGCAAAATACACAATGTGCATTTTCGTAACATTATTGGCGGGCGTGGCTCGTTTATGGAGGTGTTTCTTGATAATGGTGATATGGATATGACGCAGAGTTTTAAGCAATATCAAGATGTTGGTTATAAATATATGATAATGCCGGATCATGTGCCACATATTGATGGCAAAGCACCATTTGAGACGGGGTTTGCTTTTTGCATTGGCTATATCATTGCTTTGTTCCAGGCCAATGGACTTGATCCATATTGATGATGGTTTATTCAGATGAAAAATTTCTTTGAATATAGTCCATTAACCGGGGGCTAGCTTCGTAATTTAATATCATTTTTTCAATAAGATTATGTTTGAAGTGGAACTCAATATTTGCAACGAACTTTTCATCTGGGCGTTCATTCAAATCAATAATAATGAGTAATATTTCGCAAGTATAACAATTTTCCTGCTTGGTAATGCCGATAAGCTCCAACTCACCATAGCTACATATTGCGCTTAAATGTAGGCAATGTTCTTCAAAAGAAATGGCCTTGCGCATGGGACTTTGGAAAATGAAATTCTCGGCATATAGCTCTGAGCATGTGCTCAGTTTGACATCGGAATGCATGTTCTTAAAAACAATATTTATAATCTCGAGTTTCGGGTCGATCATTGTCATATGATTGCAGTATAGGCGGTTGAGATTCAAAAATAATTATGTCATAAATGTTAAGCGCATTATAGGCAAACAAAAGCCGAATTTTTTCATAAAACAATTTTGGTAAAAACGCATATACTAAGCATCAAGCCAGATAATTCATACCCAGCAGTATAAAGCC
>NVUS02000212.1 GCA_002402005.2 OCS116 cluster bacterium
ATTTGTGCGTTCATTGTTGGCCAAAAGCATCAACCTAAAACAAGTCCCGCTGCTCAATTTCGAAAAAGACAGCGCCTACGACAATAGCAGCCACATTAACGAAGTTCTGAATAACCCGCATGTGCAGCAGGATTTGTTGAGCGATGAGGATGAGGGTTCTGAGACTGAGTTATAAGAAGCAAACTCAGGATATCTATCTACCCCATTGCTACAACCTCAGAATTCCCGTATGCCCGCAAGCACCCCTGCGATTCGGCGAGTGCGCCCAGAAGCCGTAAGGCAATCTGTGCGGCCGACGCGCGGTCAGCTAGCTGTGTGCGCCGCTAGGTGTGCGCTGCGCACGCAAGTGCTAACAGTGAGAAGGCCGGTAGGCCGTAGGAACGTATGAATGGGGGAATCCCTGTGTTGGGAGGAGTGCTAAGTGGCTAATCGAAAACAAAAAAGCGCGGAAATTACTCCCCGCGCTCAACTTTATGCATTCGGCGTATCTCTACCGTCTGGTTCTTTTGCTACACCTTTAAATGGAGTTCCATCATCTTTAACAGACATGAAATGGCCAGTACGTTCGTCACGTTTTTGCCAATTTCCATTTGCCCTTTGATATTGAGTTCGGCCAGTTACCGCGCCCCTTCTGAAGTTTTTTCCTGTGTTCTTACTCATTATCATCCCCGTTAAAAAACTTTTTAAGTTTTTCAGCAAGTTCAAGTGCAGGCTTAACATTGAAGAAACTCTTTCCCGTTTTAATTTCGGAAATTCGTCCACCGTTAACGTCAAACATCGCAGCTATTCTGCTTTGAAGAACACTCATATCTAACAACAGTTTAATTTGTGCTGCGTCAGACTCGGTCAGCGTTGCGCTGCCGTGTATATTATATGCCATGAATTAAATCCTTTTCATTGGCTCTATTTTCCCGCTTGCCAAAAATTCAAATCCATATATAATATTTCTCGTAAAGGGAGAAATCATTATATACTGATTTACTTATTTGAACCTGCATTGCGGGTTAGCAGATATTAATGGAAAGGCGACATCGAATCGTCTTTTCATTAACCATACTTAATCTACCAAATTTTCTGCTGTTTTTCGAGTCTAATACGTAAAGAAATTCTTAATTTCGCCTATTTTTTGAAATAAAAATTTATTATTTATTGAAATCAGCAACTTACCCCATGTGCGAAAAGGTAATAAAAATAGGGATTTACCTGTACTTGTTGTTGATTTGTTCGTATTTAAATACTGATTCGTTTTAAACTAACTTAACACAATAAAATTAGCGCTCCATTTAGCGCTCTGGAAGTCTGCATTTATACGTTCGCCTTAAGGCTCTCTGTTAGCACTTGCGTGCGCTCCATACGCTTTGCGTACTACGCTAGCTGGCCGCGCGTTAGACGGCAGCGGCTTCGAACGGCCGAACACGCGCTCACTGAAATGAGCGGTGGGTTTGGAAACGAGGAGCAGACGGAAATTCTGGACTCATGGCTTATGTTGCGCTATTCAGTGCCAAACATAAATTCAGAGTATATTTCATGGCACGCAAAAAACGCGGAAACCCGGTTCACGGCTGGATCATTCTAGACAAACCTTACGACCTTGGCTCAACCCAAGCGGTTAACATTGTGCGGGCTATTTTTAAGGCGCAAAAGGCTGGGCATGGCGGCACGCTTGATCCGTTGGCTACGGGGTTATTGCCCATCGCGTTGGGCGAGGCAACCAAGACCGTGCCTTATGTTATGGATGGCGAAAAGCAGTATGAGTTTACCGTCAAATGGGGCGAAGCGACCGATACAGACGATGTTGAGGGTGACGTCATCACCACGTCTGACAACCGCCCGACCGAAGCTGAAATTAATGCTGCATTACCTAGCTTTACCGGCCTCATCAGCCAAGTGCCACCTAAGTTTTCGGCAATCAAAATCAACGGCAAACGTGCCTATGACCTTGCCCGTGCTGGCGAAGAGGTTGTATTGAAAGCCCGCGACATCCAAGTCGATAGTCTTGAGCTTGTCGAAATTGTCGATCAGGACAGTGCCAGATTTCAAATTACCTGCGGCAAAGGCACGTATATCCGCTCAATCGCGCGGGATTTGGCGTTGCAATTAACCACGGTGGCGCATGTTACCCACTTAAAACGCATCAAAGTCGCGCCATTCGGTAAAAATCAAATGATTTCGCTAGATAAATTACGCGAATTGAGTCATAGTGCAGCCGATTTGGCAGAATTATTTGCCAGTCTCATTTCGGTGGAGACCGCCCTGGACGACATCCCGGCGCTGGCCATAAACCAAAATGAAATGAACGAGCTGAAAATGGGTCGCGAGCTTATACCTCAAAACTCAATTTCTGACCTTTCGGGCGAAGTTTGCTGCTTTTTCGAAGGCACTTTAATCGCCATATGCGAAAGCGATGGAATAAGCTTAAAACCAAAACGAGTGTTTAATATCATTTAAATGCTCTTCTTTTTAAAGGAGAATATGATGTCGATTACTACAGAGCGTAAAGCTGAATTGATCAAAGAATATGCAATCAAAAAAGGTGACACTGGTTCACCAGAAGTACAGATTGCCATTCTTTCTGAAAGAATCAAAAATCTTACAGATCATTTTCGTGCAAACAAAAAAGACAATCACTCACGTCGTGGTTTGTTGGTTATGGTGGCAACGCGCCGTAAGCTTTTAGATTATGCCCGTTCAAAAGACGAAGCACGTTATCAGAGCCTACTTGAGCGTCTAGAATTGCGCCGTTAGAAAAATTAGCCCCTTCAAACACCCGTTTGAAGGGGTTTTTTAAATTGAACATTTTAGCGAATTGGTCGCTGAAATGATATGAATTGGAAAACAAAATGTTTAATACATATAAACAAGAAATCGAATGGGCAGGCCGTACGCTAACCCTCGAAACTGGTAACATTGCCCGCCAAGCTGATGGCGCGGTTATGGTCACATATGGTGACACGACTATTTTGGCAACTGTGGTTGCTGCTAAATCAGCCAAATCGGGTCAAGATTTCTTCCCGCTAACTGTAAATTATCAAGAAAAAGCCTATGCCGCTGGTAAAATCCCTGGTGGTTATTTTAAACGCGAAGGCCGCCCAACAGAGCGCGAAACATTGATTTGTCGCTTAATTGACCGTCCAATCCGCCCATTATTTGTTGATGGTTTTAAAAACGAAACCCAAGTGGTGATTACCGTTTTAAGCCATGATCTAGAAAATGATCCAGACATTCCAGCGCTTATCGGTGCTTCTGCTGCGCTCACAATTTCTGGCATTCCTTTCATGGGCCCAATTGGCGCGACAAAAGTTGGCTATAAAGATGGCGAATATGTCATCAACCCAACATTTGAAGACATTGCTGAAGGCGAGCTTGAACTTGTTGTTGCGGGTACTCATGATGCTGTGCTTATGGTTGAATCTGAAGCCAAAGAGCTAACTGAAGAAGTTATGCTTGGTGCTGTAATGGCTGGCCACGAAGCTTTCCAACCTGTACTTGAAGCGATCATTAAATTGGCCGAACAATGTGCAAAAGCGCCTCGCGAAATGGTGCAAGTTGACAATAGCGAAATCGTTGCCAAAATCACTACATTGAGCGAAGAAGCTCTACGCGTTGCTTACGCAATTCAAACCAAAGCTGAACGTTCTGCAGCTGTTGGCGCGGCAAAAGACATCGCAATGGCAGAATTTGCTGATTATATCGATGGCGATGCCGATCGTAAATTAACAGTTGCTGAAGCCTTTAAAGGCCTAGAAAAGAAAATCGTTCGCGGTAACATTCTTTCTACTGGCAAACGTATTGATGGTCGTGACCTAGATACAGTTCGTGCGATTGATTCACGCGTTGGTGTTTTGCCACGTGCGCATGGTACAGCCATATTTACGCGCGGTGAAACCCAAGCGATTGTGGTTGCCACATTGGGTACTGGCGATGATGTGCAATATGTTGACGAATTGACAGGCACACGCAAAGAAACATTCATGCTGCATTATAACTTCCCTCCATATTCTGTGGGTGAAGCTGGCCGTATGGGCGGCACAAGCCGTCGCGAAATCGGCCATGGTAAACTTGCATGGCGTGCGATTAAACCTTTATTGCCAACTCAAGAAGATTTCCCATACACAATTCGCGTTGTGTCAGAAATTACAGAATCTAACGGTTCTTCATCTATGGCTTCTGTTTGTGGTACATCATTGGCGCTTATGGATGCTGGTGTGCCGTTGGCGCGTCCGGTTTCTGGTATCGCAATGGGTCTCATCAAAGAAGGTGACGATTATGCTGTGCTTTCA
>NVUS02000213.1 GCA_002402005.2 OCS116 cluster bacterium
CAAAAAGGCTGGCATCGGCTTTGTTTAAACCGCCATCTCGTTCGGCTTTTTCAACCAAGCTGATGGCCATCGGGGTGAAAATTTCGCGTTGGGCAATGGTCTGCATTGCCTCATTGCGTAGTTCTTGGTCATCAATTAAATCTAGCCGCAATAAAGAGGTGAAAACCCGAAACGGATTGAAAGCCAAAGAGGCCTTGGATATCGGCCGAAATGCCGTAGAGTGAACCGGAATGCCGGCCACACTCAAATCATAATATCCAACCGGCTACATGCCCATCACCGCAAATATACGCCGCATCATTGACAATTCGGCCGCCGAACCCAAGCGGATTGCCCCATGGCGTTCTTCGGAAATACGCTCCAAGCCATCGGTGGCGCTCAACGCATCATTCATGTCTTTATCTTGCGCCAACTTAACCGCATTCACGCCTTTGACCAGGTCGATCAATGTGCCATAAGCCGGCACTTCGCGCCGGTACATGGCCGACATGGCGTTGGAGAATTCTTCGCGAATTTCGTCTTGATTGGAAATGGGGTGGAGTGACATTGTGGTTCCCGTCAATTTTTACATAGAGGTTTGTAGAATCATCACATAGTAAATTTAGGCGCAATGCAAACAAATTGTGCAACTTATTCCGCCCATTTTGACCACGCTAGACAATTGAATAAGGAGAAGTGCCAATTCAAGTAATCGTTGCTTGATTTTAAGTATATATTTCTACAGACTATAAAATAAGTTTAGGGGCATTAATGGCATTAAAAATCGACAATCGCACAATGCGGCATTTGTGGCTCGAAGCCACGGGGCTTGGCGCACTGCCCAATGGCAATTTGGATGTGCTGCAAATGATAAAAGATCTAGGTTTCGTGCAGCTCGACACCATTCAAAATGTCACACGGGCGCACCATCATATTTTATGGTCACGTAACCAAAATTACCGTGAGCCAATGCTCGATGATTTGTTGGCCACTAGGCAAGATGTATTTGAACATTTTACCCATGATGCCAGTATATTGCCGACTGAATTTTACCCGATGTGGCGGCGGCAATTTGCCCGCCGCAAAATGCGGATGGATAAATCTAAATATTATAATGGCAAAGCCGGCCCAAAAGCACGTGTGGACATTAAGGCGCGCATTGCCGCCGAAGGCGCGTTATCGACCATGGCATTTGATAGCAAAATTAAAGGCAAAAAACAAATGTGGGATCGGCCACCGCATAAGGTCGCGCTGGATTATATGTGGCATGCCGGCGAGCTTTCAACCTCGCACCGGATTAGCTTTCGTAAATATTATGACCTGACCGAAAAAGTGATTCCACAGCATATTTTGGCGCATGACATTGCCGATAAAGACCAAATTGCCTGGCTGTGCGATCAAGCGCTGGTGCGTTTGTCAGTTGCCACGCACAAAGAAATAAAACAGTTTTGGGAAGGCGCAGATATAAAAGAGGTGAGGGCATGGGCGGGTGCGCAAAACCTAGTGCCGATAGAATGGCAATTGGATGATGGCACATGGGCAGAAGCTTTTGGCGTGTCGGATATTGAGCAAAAATTAAATGATTTGCAAAAACCTTGCAACCGCCTACGCATCGTCAACCCGTTCGACCCAGCCATTCGCGATAGAGACCGCATTAAAAATATGTTCGGGTTTGATTATAAGATAGAAATTTTCGTTCCTGCAGCGAAACGAAAATGGGGATATTATGTTTATCCATTGTTAGAAGGCGATAAATTTGTCGGCCGTATCGAGCTTAAGGCTGACCGCAAAGCCGGCATTTTATCGGTGGTCAATTTTTGGCAAGAAGATGGGGTTAAATGGAGCGACAAACGCCATGAAAAGCTAAAATCTGAATTGCAGCGGTTTGCCAAATATGTGGGGCTGGTGGTAGCATGAAGATAGTTTTGATGCGCCACGGGCGGCCGATATTGCATCTTGAGGCCTTGAAAAATAAGCGAAAGTCGCCAGCCGAAACCGGTGCGGTGATCAGAGATTATGAATTTAGCGAGCTCGACCCAAAACAACAGCTGCCTGTCGCCTCGGTTGACATTGCCAATGCCTGCACCATAACCTATAGCAGCTCAATGCACCGCGCCATTGGCAGTGTGCAAATGTTAGATTTGGCAAATGATGTGACCATTCATGGCTGTTTTGCCGAATCCGCTCACCCCTATTTAAATTGGCGCTGGCCAAAGTTAAAATTCTTCACCTGGTGTTTTTTGTTTCGCTTGGCATGGTTTATGGGCTTTGCCAAAAATGGCGAGGCGATCAGTACAGCGCGTGATCGGGCACAAATAAGTGCTGACAGATTGGCGCAGGCGGCGCAAAATGAGCGCGCGGTTTTGCTGCTCGGCCATGGGTTTATGAATCATTTGATTGCCACCAAACTTAAGCAACAAGGTTGGAAAAAAACCAGTGTATCTGGCCGCGATTATTGGTCATATATTGTGCTGGAAAAAACTAAATAACATGGGCTTCATGCGTGTGGTTGCTGCTGCATAACTCACAGCCTTTACTCCATTCGCTGTCACCATCTGCATAATGTTCAAGCTTCCAAACCGGCGATCTATGTTTGATTTCTTCAATCACATAACGGCTGGCTTTAAACGCTTCATCACGATGCGGCGAACCAACCGCGATGACAATGCTCACCCCCCCAATGTCCAACTTACCTTTGGCGTGCACCACATAAAAATCTAACTCTTCGCCCCATTTGGCTTGGGCTTCTTGGCAAATTTCCAAAAAGCTTTGTTTGGCCAATGGCTCAAAAACATCATAGCTAATGCCCAATACTTTTTTGCCTAGATTATGGTTGCGCACCGTGCCAACAAATAGGTTTTCAGCGCCATTTCTAACCGCTATGCCTGTGCCAGTGACAAAGGCAAGCCCGGCCATGGCATCGAGTGAGTGTTGTTCAACATCCAGCACGTCAACAAATATTCTACCAGTTTCAAATTGTGGCATATCAACCTCCAGATACAGGTGGCAAGATGGTGATCAGGTTGCCATCGAAGAGTGCAACATCTTCATCCAAAATTTCAGTTTCGGTGGCGAAACGAGAAGACTCAACCAAACCGGCAATGTCGAATTTGGCACTAAATTCAGCCAAAGCCGCCACCAACGGAATGCGTAGATCTGCCACTTTGGCATTGTCATTAAGATCAAGCTCAATATTGCGGCCAAACTGCCGAAATGCGCCAAAGGTTTGAAGGGTGATTTGCATTATAATTTACCTTTTGCAGTCATCGGAAATATATTCACCAAGGCATTGGCTTTGGTTTCATGTTGGTCTTCCTCAAACACTGCCCAGCAATTGGCAGTGAGTAAGGGTTTGATTTTAAAACTTTCTTGGCCTTGCAGAATATCGACTTTCAACGTGCCTTCGACAAATGTAGCAAAGGCTTTGTTGAACATTTTAAAGCCATGCGGCTTTTTATTGTCATAGGTTAACTTGGCTTTTATCGGTTGTTCGGGTTCTAAACCTTGCACCGCGTCATTCAGAGAATTGACAAAAAACCGCAACCCCACACTGGCCGAAATCGGGTTGCCCGGCAGACCAAAATAATAGCAGTCATTTTGCGAAAATTTGGCAAATAAAATCGGCTTACCGGGGCGAATTTTACATTTATGAAATATAATATCTGCACCCAATTTGGCCAGGCTTTCAGGAATAAAATCATGCCGCCCCATCGACACCGCTCCGGTCGAAATGATGATGTCATATTTGCCAATAAGCCGGTTTAAACAAGCCTCATAGTCTTCAATCTCATCTTTAATCGTGCCAGCATAAGTGGCTTCAAACCCCATATCGCGTAATGTGGCAATCAGATAAGCGCCATTGCTATTGCGAATTTGGCCAGACTTTAGCGGCAGGTCAGCATCATCAATAATTTCTTTGCCTGTACTGATGACGGCAATGCGCGGTTTTTTACGCACCAAAACTTGCGCCACACCAATTGTGGCAAATGCCGATATATGAGCCGCGCCGATAATTTCATCAGCTTTGATCACCAGATCATTGGGCATAAAATCTTGCCCAGCTTTGCGGATATTGTTGCCAAGCTCGACATCAATTTGATTGATTTTTATACGTTTAGGTTGGCCATTTGTATCGGCTTTTAAAATACTGATGTCTTCAATTTTGATTACCGTATCAAAACCATCCGGCACACCAGCCCCAGTCATAATTTCCCAAGCACCAGATGCGCCACTGGCAATCGTATCGCCAGCGAAACTAGATCCCACAACATCCATTTCAGTCAGACTATTTTGCAAATCAATATGGCGCACAGCAAAGCCGTCCATCGCGCTATTGTCAAATGGCGAAATAAGGCAGTCACAAACCACATCTTGCGCCGCCACAAAACCCAAACTATCGGCAATTGGCAAGGCTTGCTCACCAAGCACAACCGTTTGCGCCAACATTTTTTCAATGGCTTGTTTGTGTGAAATCATCAATGTATGTCCTTATTTTGCACATGGGCAATGGCATGCGGCAGCAATTCTTTAAGCACTTCAATGCCATCCTTCACCGCACCGGTGCTGCCGGCCAAACAAACAATTAATGTTTCGCCAATCACATAGGCCGATGAGCGCGAAATCCAAGTCGAAAGCACATGGTCAGCCGCGGAGGAGCGTAATAATTCACCAATGCCAACCACCTCATAATCAGCAATGGCCGAGATAACATCTGGCGTGATGTCACGCGGCGCTAGGCCAGTGCCGCCGGTGGTGAATATCAAATCCACATTACCAATCAACCCCGAAATATGAGCTTTCAATTTGTCTTCATCATCAGGCAACACTTTATAGTCACCAATCTTACCACCCAAAAATTCAATCTTCTCGCATAATATTTTACCAGACCGGTCTTCATATTCGCCTCTACTGGCCCGGTCACTCATCGTCACCACGGCGGCGTTGATGTTTTCGAACGGCCGTTTAGATTCGGTTGGCAACATGCTCTGCAATTTTTCAGGTATGCCATCTGGGTGTACCCATAAACCTTTTTTGCCGCCTTTTTTAATCAGCAATCTTACATCACCAATCATCAACGCTGGCTCAACCGGTTTGGTTAAATCATAAAGGGTCAGCAAAGCCGCGTTCACCGCAGCCAAAGCCTCCATCTCAACCCCCGTTTTGGCGGTGGTTGATACAATCGCATAAGCGCAGACGCTCAAAGTTTCTGGCTCAAGCTCTAAATATATTGCTACATGATCCAACAATAGGGGATGGCACATCGGTATTTGCTGCCAACAATTTTTAGCGCCTTGCACCCCAGCAATCTCTGCTAATTTAAGCACATCACCTTTGGGTAATTTCTCATCGCGTATCGCGGCAAACCCAATTTCGCGCACATATATCCGCCCCATGGTTATGGCTTGGCGAAAGGTCGGTGCTTTGCGGGTGATGTCCGCCATATGGTATTTGCTGTCGTTAAAAAATTTTGTAATGTTGGGCATGATTAACCGCCTATTGTTGATAGATTTGCCGTTGAACCAGTGTCGCCCAAAGCTAAGAAATGTGATGAGGCTTTAAAATTTAATTGCTGCTGTATCAGTGCTTTTAACTCACCCTGTTGGTCTGCATGTTGCAATAAATGCCGCAACGAAACCCCTTGATTGCCAAATAAACATAGCCGCAAAGCCCCCATGGCAGTGATGCGCAACCGGTTACAACCGGTGCAAAAATCTTTAGAATAAGGCGCAATAAACCCAATACTACCTTTATAATCAGCATGGCTCAGTTCAACCGCAGGGCCAGCATCTGTAGCGCGTGGTTTCACCACCCAACCTTGGGTAAGCAGTTGGTTTTGCAACTCTGCCGCTGCCACATGGTAACGGTTGAAATAATCCAGATTGTCACCGGTTTGCATCAACTCAATATAACGAATGCTGATCGG
>NVUS02000214.1 GCA_002402005.2 OCS116 cluster bacterium
ACAAAGCTAAACCCAAATACCAAAAAAGCCGCTCCATATAACTATTTCTATGGCCCATCTTATTCAGATGGTTGCCGTGCTATGGTGCAATGGGCTGCTGCTGATGCCAAAAAATCTGGCAATGCAGACCCGGTATTTGTTTACACTGGCGATAACCATCCATATCCAAATGCACCAAAAGCTGCGTGTAATGAATATGCAGCCGAGCTTGGTTTTAAAGTTCTAGACCCAATTGTTGTGCCGATGAAACCGGGTGATTTTAAAGCTCAATGTTTGACCATTAAAGAATCTGGCGCCAATTATGCCTTTATCGGCAATTTGGGCGGCTCTGTGGTTTCACTGCTAAAATCTTGTAAAACAGTTGGCACTGATGTGCAATATATGGCCAACATTTGGGGCGGCGATTATAAAACCATCGCAGCGGCCGAAGCGGTTGATTATATCTTCCCATCAGCATCACCTTTCTGGGGCGCAGATGTACCGGGTATGAAATTGGTATACGCCATTGCTGAGCTTTCAGGTGCAGCTAAAGATGAAAAACCAACGCATCATTACATTCGCGGCATTTGTAGCACATATTATATGAAAGAAGCTATGGAATGGGCCAAAGCCAATGGCGGCCTCACAGGCGCTAACATCAAAAAAGGCATGGAAACCAAAAAGAACTGGGTGCCTGTAGGCTTAGAAGGCGTATGTATGCCTTCAACTTGGACCGAAACTGACCATCGCGGTACAACCGTTGTATCAGTTAACCGTGGTTCATTTGTAAATGGCAAAGTGGCCATTCAATTGTTAGGTCAAATTTCATTGCCTCGTCGTGATGATTGGATCGGCTACTAGAATTGGCCTGAATATAATAAAGAGTGTGAAAAGCAATTTTCACACTCACCCAGAATTTTGATTGATGAAGGATAAGTGACATGGCAGAAGCAGCACAAAAACCCAACGCAAAAACCGATGCCGATTATATTTTATCGGTCAATAATATTGAGGTGGTATATAGCGAAGTTATCTTGGTTTTGCGCGGGCTTAGCCTCAATGTAGAGCGCGGCAAAATAACCGCATTGCTCGGCGCCAATGGCGCTGGTAAATCCACCACATTAAAAGCCATTTCAGGTCTATTAAACACCGAAGACGGCGAAGTTTCACGTGGTAGTATTCATTTTGAAGGTGAAAATATCGCCGGCATTAGCCCTGATAAAGTGGTGCGCAAAGGAGTATTCCAAGTGATGGAAGGCCGCGGCATTGTGCAAGATATGACGGTGCTGGAGAATTTAAAATTGGGCGCATTCACCCGCAAGAATTTCAATATGAATGACGAAATTGAAAAGGTTTTTAATTTTTTTCCGCGGTTAAAAGAACGCATGGTTACCGGCGGTGCAGCGGGTTATTTATCTGGTGGTGAGCAGCAAATGTTAGCCATTGGTCGGTCGTTAATGGCTAATCCTAAATTGATCTTGATGGATGAGCCGTCTATGGGGCTATCGCCTTTATTGGTCAAAGAAGTGTTTGGTATTATCAAACGTATGAATGAAGAATTGGGCATTTCGATTCTTTTGGTCGAGCAGAATGCCAATATGGCACTAAACGCCGCTGATTTTGGCTATATTATGGAAAACGGCAAAATCGTACTAGACGGCACGGCCGAAGAGCTTAAAAATAATGAAGATGTAAAAGAATTTTATTTGGGCGGCGGCGGTGATGAACGCAAAAGCTTTAAAGATATAAAATCATTCAAACGCCGCAAACGTTGGTTATAAGTAGGTGAATTATGGCAATTTTTGATGAATTAGAACAAAGAGACCCCAAGCAAAGACAAGCAGAGCAGCTGGCGCAATTACAAGCCCAAGTGGCTTATGCGCGCAAAAACAGTGATTATTTTGCCGCAAGTTTAGCCAATTGCGCCGACATTGCCACACTCGATGATTTGCAAAAATTACCCCTCGTGCGTAAATCCGATCTGATGGATTTGCAAAAGCCAGACGCGCCATTTGCCGGCATGAATGCTGTGCCGATGAGCGGCTTAAAAAACCTATTCCTATCCCCCGGACCGATAGCCGAACCCATGGGACGGCAAGAAAATGAGCATCGTTTGGCGCGCGCCATGCTAGCGGCTGGCATAGACGCCAACGATCGGGTTTTAAACTGTTTTTCTTATCATCATACACCGGCTGGTTTGATGTTTGAAGGCGGCGCAAGCAAAATTGGTTGTGCAGTCTACCCGGGCGGTGCAGGTATGAGAGATGACCAGATTAAAGCCATAGAAGTCTTTAAATTGAACGCTTATATCGGCACGCCCGATTTCTTGAAATTAATCATCGAACGGGCGGAAGAGACCTGCAAAAATGTAACCAGCATAACCAAAGGCTTGGTTTCTGGCGGCCCCTTTTTTCCGCAGCTTAAAGAGTTTTATCAATCGCATAATATTGCGGTGAAGGAATGTTATGCCACCGCTGACCTCGGTTTGATCGCCTATCAAGACGATGAAGCGGGCCTGGTGATTGATGAAGAGGTGATTGTTGAAATTGTGACACCCGGCACAGGCAATGTGGTGGCCGATGGACAGGTTGGCGAAGTGCTGGTGACATTGCTAACAAATAAAGCCTACCCGCTGATCCGTTTTGCAACAGGTGATTTATCGATGATATTGCCAGATGATGGCACAGTTAAACGTTCCAATAAACGCTTAAAAGGTTGGCTTGGCCGCGCCGATCAGACCTGCAAAGTCAAAGGCATGTTTGTGCATCCCAAACAGATTGCTGAAATTGTCAAAACTCATGCAGAAGTTGAAAAAGCACGATTTATAGTCGATGCAGCCGACGGGCAAGATTTTGCTGTGTTGCAGGTTGAACTTATTATCAGCGCCAATGATGAAATCTTGACACAAATTGCCGAAACAGTAAAAAATACTACAAAAATATCGGTCAAAGTCGAGCCATTCGCAAGCGGCCAATTGCCAAATGATGGCATCATTATTGAAGATAGCCGAAGCTATGAGTGACATTCGATCATCGGCAACAATTTTACTGATTCAGGAAATAGAAGCGCTCGAAGTGCTAATGCTAAAACGTTATCAGGGCGATGACATTCTCTCCGGTGCGATGATGTTCCCGGGTGGAAAATTAGAAGCCCATGATGAAATTGATAGTTGGGCTGAGTTAACGATAGGTTGGGACGCAATCCCCAAAACAGAACGCGGTTTGCGCATTGCAGCCATTCGTGAAGCCTTTGAAGAAACCGGAATCATGCTCGGTCAAAACGTTAAAAATGATGCATCTGAAGCCGAAACATTGAGTGTGAGGAAAGCCATTGAAGCTGATGAATTGAGTTTTTATGACTATGTATGTGAGCAGAATATAACGCTGGATTTACATGCATTGACATTGTTTTCGCGCTGGCAAACCCCGCCAACATTGGGCAGAAGGTTTGATACGCATTTTTATTTGGCGGCCGCACCGAAAGGCCAAACTGCGATTGCAGATGGCCGAGAAGCGGTAAAAACCGAATGGGTAACCCCGCGGAATGCCTTGAACTTGGCTGCAAATCGGCAACGTAAAATGCTGTTTCCGACCCGGATGAATTTAAAAATGTTAGGTGAAGTCAATGAGTTTGAAACTGCGGTAAACCAAGCAAAGATTCGTGAAATTCATAAGGTAGAGCCCAAGATTGAACAAAGAGGCGATGAGAGATATTTAATCCTCGATCCAAAATTTGGCTATGGCCATGTCGAAGAATTGATCTAAAAGTGCTGCAGATTATATCCATGCGGCAGAAAATTATTAAGTAAATTCAACAATAGGAATGCACAATGCAAAAATTCGAACATTTTATCGACGGAATTTATGTCACCAGCACGTCTGGCAATAGCCAAGCGGTTTTTAACCCGAGCTTAGGCGTTCAATCTGGTGAAGTGGCCTTGGCCTCAGTTGCCGATGTCGATGCGGCAGTGGCCAGTGCCCAAGCAGCGTTTCAAACATGGCGGCACACATCTCCCTTGGCGCGTGCAAGGTTGATGAATAAATTCTTGGCGATATTGAATGAGCGCAAACGCGAGCTAGCCACTTTAATTTCTGAGCAACATGGCAAAACCATATTAGATGCAGAAGGCGAAGTTATCCGCGGCATTGAAGCTGTAGAATTTGCTTGCGCCGCACCACATTTATTAAAAGGTGAATTCAGCGACAATGTCTCGACTGCGATGGATATGTATTCAATGCGCAAGCCCTTGGGCGTAACTGCGGCCATCACGCCGTTTAACTTCCCTGTTATGGTGCCGATGTGGATGGTTGCCATCTCGACAGTCTGTGGCAATTGCGTGGTTTGGAAGCCATCTGAACGCGACCCAGCTGCGCCTTTGAAAATTGCTGAATATATGATTGAAGCTGGCTTTCCAAAAGGCGTGTTGAATGTGGTGAATGGCGACAAAGTGTCAGTAGATCGATTGACAGAGCATGAAGACATTAAAGCCGTGAGCTTTGTTGGCTCTACGCCAATTGCAAAATATGTTTATGACCGCTCACACGCCCATAACAAAAGATGCCAAGCCATGGGCGGTGCAAAAAACCATATGATCATTATGCCAGATGCCAATATCGAAAATACCACCAATGCGTTATTAGGTGCAGCTTATGGCTCAGCCGGCGAGCGCTGTATGGCCATTTCTGTTGCGGTTTGTGTGGGTGATGAGACAGCCGATAAAGTGATTGCAGCACTAACCCCCAAAATTGAGAACCTAACCATCAATCACTCTATGGACGAAAAAGCCGATTATGGCCCATTGGTCACCAAACAGCATCTGGAAAAGGTGATTTCATATATCGAGATGGCCGAAAAAGAAGGTGCGACACTACTCATGGATGGCCGCGGTTTCAAGTTAGACAATGATAAATACGCCGATGGTTATTTTTTAGGGCCAACCCTCATTGATCATGTAACGGCTGACATGCAATCCTACAAAGAAGAAATTTTTGGCCCAACGCTCCAAATTATCCGCGTAAATACACTCGAAGAAGCCATGCGCTTACCGTCAGAACATGAATTTGGCAACGGCACATCTATATTCACCGAAAATGGCGCAGCAGCGCGGCAATTTTCTGACAATGTAGAAGTTGGCATGGTTGGCATTAATGTTCCCATTCCTGTGCCGATGGCGTTCCATTCGTTTGGTGGTTGGAAAAACTCGGCCTTTAACGAGCATAACCAGCACGGTATGGAAGGCATTCGCTTCTATACCAAAGTGAAAACTGTAACCAGCCGCTGGAAAGGCGGCGAAAGCGCAGAATTCACAATCCCCACACTAAGCTAACAGCGGATTTCATAGTAGAGCCGGTGCTTTGAAAAAAGCACCGGCTTAATCCTGCCAAAAAATATATAAAACAACAAATAACCTCATTAAATGTCCCAATATTCAAAGGGATATTAGCTTTAAGCGTCCCATGGACAATCATATCAGTTAGTTTTTAACTTTATAAATGGTAATAAACCATTTTTTCTTTCGAAATAATTGTAGTGTAGCAGGCTGCAACGCGAAACTAGTTGCGCATTAAACCCTAAGTTAATGCCAGTGGTATGGGCGCATCGGCCGAAATTATTAAGAATTATGCTTTCCAAAGACATGCATATAGTGGGTAATTATCATGCCGATATGGTGTTCTATTTAACTATATAAATCTACCAATTAAAGAAGCGTATTAACTATTTGTAAAATATTCGGGATATTCGCTTTGAAGAATCGCTATGCGTGAAATTGTGCCAGTTAAATGTTTGCGGGCGGCAGCTCCTGCTTTTGTTGGTTTGCCTGATTCGATTGCAGTTAAAATATTTTTATGATCTTGAATGACGTCTTGCATTCGACCGGCTTTAGGTAGTTCCAAGCGTTGGCAACGTGCCAAATGGCCTAGTTTTCCTATCAATAAGTTGTTTAACGATTCCATACCAACGGCTTCAAATAAACAAGTGTGAAAAGCTTTATCCATCTTGTAAAATAAATCTGTTTGGCTGTCATCATCGAGGCAGGCTTCTTGCATACGTATTAAAATGCGGGCGCGTTTTACCAGTTCAGTACTATTTTGTTGCGCAAGCCTGCTACACACTTCAATTTCCAACGCTACGCGTAAAAATTGTGTCTCGTATACTTGTTGGACGTTGATTAAAGAGACCAATGTTTTTGACTGGGGATGAACTGTGACAAGGCCGTCGCGCTCAAGAATTTGTAACGCTTCACGCAACGGAGATTGGCTTACATTATAGTGTTTTGCCAAATTCGCGCGCGACAATACTGAGGCTGGTTTTAGCTCCATCTCAACAATTCTGCGTCTCAAATCATTATACATTTGTATTGAAGGTGAGGTTACCGCTTGGGTACCAGCATCGCGTGATGGGATGCCCAACTCAGGGCCAAAATATCTATTTTTTTCGGTATCAGTCATGATTGTTGCTTAGCAAAGTTAAATAGGTTTTTCAACTTTTATCTGGATAGAAAATATATTTTGAGGTTTTTGAAAAATGTGCGTTGACTCAACTAGTCGACTAATATATTAGTTGAAAAGGTCAGCAATGTTACATTTAAAAGAGGGAAAATTATGTTACTGAAAAAAATAAGCCGCATATCTACTGTGATCACTTTAGCCACTGTGCTGGGGGTATCTGCAACAGTTGTGCATGCAGCAGACAAAGTTCTTAAAATTCAAACGAGTGCAAATGCGAGTCACTTCACATTGGGATTTATGAAAGAAAAGTGGATTCCGCTTCTCGAAAAAATGACCAACGGCACGTTGGCAGTTGATTTCTTGCCATTGGAAGCTGTCGTGCCACGTCGCGAAACGCCAGAAGCTGTTTCTATTGGTGTTTTGGATGGTGATTTTACCGCCGTCAGCTATTTTGCGGGCATCGACCCTGCCTATGCACTTATGGGTGATTTGATTGCGGGCTACGATAGCGCAGATCAAATTCAAACTTTCTGTACACGTGGTGGTGGCAAAGAAATGCTACAAAAAATCCATGACGAACATTTTCCTGGTGTGAAAGTTATTGGCTGTGGTGCTTATGCTCGTGAAGCTTTTGTTTCAACTGTGCCTATTTATGGCGTGGATGATATGAAGGGTCTGAAAATTCGTTCTCCAGAAGGTTTGGCATCAGATGTGTTCCGCCGCGCTGGTGCAACGCCTGTTTCATTGCCAGCATCAGAAACTTATGGTGCGCTTGAAAAAGGTGTCATTGAAGCTGCCGATAACTCAGCTTATGCGAATAATGATGCCAACGGCATGAATAAGATTGCAAAATTTCCAATCTTCCCAGGCATTCATTCCACACCAATTCTACAATTGACCTTAAACGATCAAGTGTGGGAAGGTTTAACGGAGTCTGAGCAAATCACCCTAACGATATGGTTCGAAGCTGCGTTTAACGACATGCGCCGTGCGGTTGACCTTATTGATCGTAAACTTGTTGCCCGTGATAAAGCAGCAGGCGTGCTTACAATTATCGATTGGAAGCAAGAAGAGCGTGACAAGCTACGTACCATTGCCAAAGAAGCTTGGAAAGCTTTTGCTGCGAGTTCAGATCTTGCCAATGAAACATACGAAACACATGTTAAATTCATGAAAGAAGCCGGCCTTTTATAGGCGCATATACAATGCCTCAACTCGCTACGAATACAGGGAGTTGGGGCACTAATTTTATTTTCAATTGGGAATTTAAATGGAAAATAACTCAACACAAAATATTGACGGTTTTGAAGATCCTTACGAAGAAGAACCAACAAAGTTTAGTCAATATAATATTGTCGATCACATTAGCCATGTTACAGGCTTAGGTATTTCTCTTTTATATATTGTCGCTGCCGTCTTAACCCTTTATGAGGTTTTTGCACGTTATCTATTTAACGCACCGACATATTGGGCGTTTGAAGTGGTCATGGTGCTTGTTGCAGCGACTTGGATGCTCTCATCTGGTTTTGTGACCTTAAAGAAACGCCATATTGGTATAACGGTTATTCATTTGATGGTCACACCACGTGTGCGTTGGTGGCTTGATACATTTGCATATGTTGTGGGCATAATTGCTTTATTCTTGTTAATGTCAGATGCGACCATTCGGTCCTATATTAGCCTTGAGCGCATTGAGCGTACTGGCAGTGCGTTTAATTCACCCATGCCATTTATGCTCAAAGGCCTGCTTACTTTAGGTGGCTTGTTATATTTGGCTCAACTTACCGTCAATTTGCATCGGCATTTTGGCGAATCTAAAGCCCGACACGCTGTTAAAGGCGTTGCTGCGTTTTTATTCATATATTTTGTATCAGCTGGGCTCACGCATATCTTAGGAAGTTCATCTATTTTCGGGGTGTTTAGTGGCGCGATTAGTGACATTGGTTTGGCACTAGATCCATCAAAAGCACTTGATCTGCGATCTTATGATTTAGGCACAATTTCATTAATAATGGTTGGCCTTCTTATATTGTTGATGATGACGGGAATGCCTTTGGGCATTGTTACGCTCATCGTTTCCATTGTTATGGCTGTATCGTTTTTTGGTCCACGTGGTCTTTATTTGGTATCATCTAATGCTGCTGGTTTGCTCGAAAAATATTCATTGGTGGCCGTGCCGTTCTTTGTGCTCATGGCATCAATTTTAGAACGTGCGGGTGTTGCCGAAGATATTTTTGATGCCATGTCAATCTTCGCGGGTAATTTACGCGGCGGCGTTGGCGTGCAAACGATCATCGTTGCGGTCATTTTGGCAGCCATGTCAGGGGTTATGGGCGGCGAAATTGTTATGCTTGGCCTTGTGGCCTTGCCGCAAATGTTTCGTTTGGGTTATGACCGCAAACTGGCCATTGGTTTGATATGTGCATCTGGCGCCTTGGCTACACTTATCCCCCCTTCAATTATCATTATTATTTATGGTTTGTCGGCCGAAGTGGGCATTGGCGATATGTTTATGGCCGGAATAACACCTGGCATTATGTTGGCTGTTTTTTACGCTCTATATGTACTCATTCGGGTTCACATTACGCCTTCCATGGCGCCGACGGGTGCTGAAGTTGCCGAAATTACGGGTGGTCAAACCAAATTAACGCCCGAACGTAAAGTTTCAGTGGTTTTGTGTTTGTTGCTTATTGGTGCGGTTATGGGCTCCATTTATGGTGGTGTGGCATCGGTTACCGAAGCCGCTGCTGTCGGTTGCATCGGTTCACTGGTTGTTGCGGCATTTAGACATAAATTCAATTGGCAGGTTATATCTCAAGCCTTGGTTGGTTCTATGTCAACCGTAGGCACAATCATTTGGTTGGTATTGGGCGCTGTTAGCTTTGTAGGCATATTTAACCTTGTGGGTGGTGGCGATTTTATGCGCTCATTATTCACTGATTTGGGCTTGCCAGCCATCGGAACCATCTTAGTTATGATGGGTATTTTGGTCGTACTTGGTACTTTTATGGAATGGATTGCCATTGTATTTATCACCGTGCCAGTTTTTGCCCCTGTGGTCATGTCATTGGCACCTGAATTGGGCTTAACTCCAGATCAGGCAAAAGTTTGGTTTGGTATTTTGTTCGTGATGAATATTCAGATTTACTTCTTGTCACCACCATTTGGGCCAGCTTGTTTTTGGCTTAAATCTGTCGCACCGAAAGACGTAACGTTGCAGGAAATTTTCTTGGCAGTGTTGCCGTTCATTGCATTGCAAATTGTTGGGTTGGTCTTGGTCATAATGTTCCCACAAATTGCGCTCTGGTTGCCAGAATGGCTGAATGGCTAAGCTAGATATTTAAAAGGATAGAAAAATGGAAACAAATAGAGATGATCGCTCGGAGATAGATGTATATGGGATGTTGCCGTGGGTTTGCGGGATCGCAATGGCAGCCATTATATTGGGCATAATGTTTTGGGTGGCAGCACCCATTTCGTAAAAATGTTCAAATCTTCGATGTTATGTAATTTCACACTCCCGCATCGAAGATTTGAATCCCCGTTGGGTGACGAACGATGGTTTTGAAGCCATTCGTTCGTCATTCGCGAACAAAAGCTGATTATAGGTGAACGCCACCAATTTGGTGCAAATAACTCATACATCACAAACAAAAATTATTTAGAACCATATCAATTATTCAATTAGTCACTGACTCCATATTGCCAATTTTACCCGTTGGAAACTGGTTTCACCTAGTTAACATTTGAAAAAAATACTGGAGGCGTAAATGATAGAGACGCAAGAAAAAGCCCGAAGAGAATTACGCAGCTCTAGATGGTTTGATAAGGACGACCTGAGATCATCTGGTCATAGATCACGTATGATGCAAATGGGTTTGGGTGCGGAAGACTGGATTGGGCGGCCGATTATTGCCATTGTCAATACATGGTCAGAAGCGCAACCATGTCATCTACATTTTAAACAACGTGTTGAAGATGTGAAGCGGGGTATATTACAGTCGGGCGGTTTTCCGATGGAATTGCCAGCCTTATCGCTTTCTGAAAGTTTGGTAAAGCCAACCACAATGTTATATCGCAATATGTTGGCGATGGAAACTGAGGAGCTTTTGCGATCTCACCCTATAGATGGTGCTGTGCTTATGGGCGGTTGTGATAAAACCACACCCGGCTTGGTCATGGGCGCAGTCAGTGCTGGTCTGCCGATGATTTATTTGCCAGCAGGGCCAATGCTGCGCGGAAATTATAAAGGCGAGCATCTCGGCTCTGGCTCAGACGCTTGGAAATATTGGGACGAAAAACGCGCGGGTAAATTGTCTGACGCGCAATGGGCGGGTGTTGAAGGTGGCATTGCGCGTTCATACGGTCATTGTATGACGATGGGCACAGCCAGCACGATGACCGCGATTGCCGAAGCGATGGGGCTTACATTGCCGGGCGCAAGTTCTATACCCGCCGCTGATGCCAATCACCCGCGTATGTCGAGCGCGTGTGGGCGTCGTATTGTTGATATG
>NVUS02000215.1 GCA_002402005.2 OCS116 cluster bacterium
CCGTCTTCGCTCACGATGAGCAATGGCACTTTGCCTAGCGGGGAGATTTTTAAGAACCAGTCGGGCTTATTGCCGAGATCGATGTCTTTACGTTCATATTCGATGCCTTTTTCGGCCAAGCTAATGGCGGCGCGTTGCACAAAGGGGCATAATGTATGGCTAATTAATGTGAGTTTTGACATATTTAAATCCTTTAAATGAATTGATGCATTTGCATCTAACTCGATATATAGATGCAAATGCATGCAATGTCAAGGTTGATGTAATTGCATCTATATGCTAAATAATGATTATGGATAAAATGACTGACCATAAAAACCCCAAAACCTGCCAAGCATGGGCGCGGTTAATGCGGGTATCGGGCAAATTATTGCAAGATATCGAAGCTGACTTAAAAGCTGCCAACCTACCGCCCTTGGGCTGGTATGATGTTTTGCTTGAGGTGCGCAATGCTGAGCCGAAATGGTTGCGGCCGGTCGACATACAGGAAAAAATGCTGATTCAGCAATATAACATTTCGCGTTTGATTGAACGTTTGGTGAAAGAAGGTTTGGTGATACGCAAAAGCTGTGATTGCGACAAGCGCGGCCAATATATTGTGCTTGAACCGGCTGGTAATGACATATTAGATAAGATGTGGCCGATATATAAAGCCGCGATAGATAAGCATTTTGGTGACAAATTAAATGTAGCCGAGATTGATAGCTTGACGCAAATATTGAGTAAATTTTAAGCCATGACCATCACTATTTTGCCCGCAAAAGCCCAATATGCTGAACCAATGCTAAAGCTAAGGCGTGCCTCGATAGTTGAGCTTTGTTATCCTGACCATGGCAATGAAGCTGAGCAGCTCAGCGAATGGGCAGACAATAAGACACTCGACAATATGCGGGCTTTGATTGAAAGCCCCGATAGCCATATGATAATTGCCAAACTTGAAAGTGAAATTGCTGGCCTGGGTAGTGTTAGCCAACAAGGGCGTATATTGATGAATTATGTCGACCCTGAATTTAGGTTTAGAGGTGTGAGCAAGGCCATAATGGCGGCACTAGAGGATTATATTCGCAGCCTTGGTTTGCGACAAGCGACGTTGGAGAGTAGCAAAACGGCTTATGAATTTTACCAAGCTTGCGGCTGGCAGACCGTTGAAACTGATGATGATAAAATTGAAATGATCAAAATATTATAACGAGGGAATTATGTTAAACAGCATTTGGATGACGGATTTACATTTTGTGGCGCAAGGTTTGGTGCATGGCGTTGACCCTAGAAAAAACCTATCAACGGCCATTGCCCACATCAATGCTCATTATGCCGATCATCAGTTTTGCATCATTTCGGGCGACCTTGTGAACCAAGAGACGACAGAAGATTACACAGCGCTTGAGCAGCAGCTAAAGCAGCTAAAAATTCCTTATTTTCCGATGATTGGCAACCATGATGAGCGGGATCTGATTCGCTCCCTTCTGCCGTTGCCCGAAAATTGCATGGCTGAATTTATTCAATATTCGATCAGTACTGATGAAGGTTTGATACTATGTTTGGACACTCACAAAGCCGGTGAAGTTGAAGGTGAATTGTGCAATCAACGCCTTGAATGGCTTAAAAACACGTTGGATGCTGCCCAAGATACGCCGGTATTTATATTTATGCATCACCACCCTATGGAGTTGGGTTTACCAATGCTTGATTCGATAAAATTGCAAAATGGTGATGAATTTCTTGACCTGATTGCGAGTTACAACAGTGTGAAATACTTGTTTATGGGCCATGTGCACCGGGCGCTAAGCGGCACGATGCGGGGCATACCGTTTAGCACCATGAGCGCCATCTCATTCCAAGCACCTGCGCCCGTACCCAATTGGACATGGGATGATTTTACAGCTGCGGACGAAGCCCCAGCATTTGGCGTGGTCAGCATTAAAAACGCTGATGTGAATATAAAATACACCCAATTTAGCCAATAATCTGCGGGATTAAGCCGCACAGAATAAATAATTCTTATTTTTTGCGCATTTCTGTAATCATTGTTTTGACAGGCGGCAAATTGTTGCTTAAAGTTGCTCCGAATATTGAATTAGAATGGAATCAAAAATGTCATCATATTATGCAGCAGAAGTTTTATTCAGCCCTGACGGCGAAGAAGAGCAAGACCTATTGATTGGTAGCATATTGTGCTGTCCTGAAACAGTTTTTATGGAATATAAAATTGTCAATGACGAGCTAAAAACTCTGACTAAAGATGCCAAATTGTTGAAAAGCTATAAGGCTCACATTAAGAACTTCATCAAAGCTTTGGATGATTTTAAAGCCACTGGTGAAACTGATTATTCATTATTTGAAAACCCCTCACCTGACCATGTGAATTTTAGCGAATTTAGCGAAATTAAACCAGACGGCTTGCCTGAAGGTTTGAAAAACCAATTTGATGAACTGGTCGCTGAGCTAAAAAGCGAAGCTTAAAAACCTGATGACTGCTCTGCTTATATCTTTGCAAAACTTCGATTAGTTGGATGAATATCTAGTCAGAGCTGTTTCCGTTTTTTCATAATAATTGGCATCGCCATGATATATGGTTTCGGTCAGCCAGGCTTTTTCTTCATCAGCTTCATCTTCCAAAACCACAATTTCCCAGCCCTTCATGATGCCGTCTGAGCCATCTTTCCATTTATAACCGCGGTCTTTTAAGGTGTCTTTTTTATCGAAAGCTGCGTGTTGGGCTCTAAGTGTTACGCTGTCTTTTTGGCTGTTTGTCATCATTTGTTGAAAATAACTTACACCATCTGGATTGATTTGCAGCAATATGGCTAGGCCCGCATAGCAATCCTTATCGGCTTGATGGGCATCGAAATAAAACCCGAAATCAGCCGCCAAATGGCCCAATTTACGGCTTTCAAACCCTTGCTCATTCCATTTTATATCGGCAAGTGAGCATGCCCAGTTTTTGGTGGCAAATTTATCGCTAATGGCGTGGGTGAACGGGCGGTCAAATGCTGCATTATGTGCGATGACGATTTCGGATTTATCGAGATAAGATTCTATGATTTCCATATTTAAACTCTGGCCGACCAACATATCCATAGTGATGCCAGTGAGATCAATAACCAATTGAGACAAAGGTTTGGACGGTTCTTGAAAACCGATATAAGGCTTATAAACCCCAAATATAATTGCATCAGGTGTGGTTGGGCTTTTGGCATATATAAATGGCAGCATGCACAATTGGATGACCTCATCTTCCGCATGGAAAAGCCCGGTGGTTTCTGTGTCTAAATATATGCCTCTATGGAGTGAATAATCCGCATATTCAGCTAGTTTTCTAATATCAACTTGGCTGGTTTTGGGAAATATAATTCGGCGCAATATTTTATGATTTTCGGATTTTTCTAATGCGGAGATTTGGGCTTCAAAGCCGGCATCATCGTAAAATGTCAAGAATGGTTGTTGCATATAATTATTTTTGCCTGATTGTAAATTGATTAGCCAGCCATGGCTTTGCAATTGCCAAAGATAGTGGCGTTGGTCCAGCCGATTGCATCGGTGCCATTTTTATGGCTGACGCTGGCAAACCACCAGTCGCCTTGATCCACCTCTTCATGTGCGGCGATGACATCATCGCCCAATTCAGCATGGCCGATAATTTTGGAATTTTCGGACATGGCGGAATATAGCGGCACTTGTTTTGTGCCTAAATATCCAAAGCATGATGATTCGAAGCCTTGACTGATCGGCTGCACCACAAGATTTTTACGTAGGTCAAATTGCGGAATGTTCAGAGTTCTGACCCTGCCGGTGTTGATTTTACATTCCCATACGGCTTCAATTTTTTTCATTTGGTTTATTCGATATTTGACCGGCGCGGTTAGGCTCACATTTTTGGATTTGCAATTTGAATTGTCAAAAACTGCTTTGCCCAATTTTGAGCCAAAACAATAGCCGGCTTGATCAAAGTAAAAATTTCTGGAATACCAAAGGTCATCGCATGCATCCTCAGCAAATGCCTGAGCTAACAAGGAGGTTTGAAATAGAACAACGGCAAGACAGACATAAGCCAATTGCTTGGCTTTGCGAAACGCTGAAACACTCATATTACCCTCACTATGATTTTGAATGACTTTGGTTAATATAAATGTATCAGATTCTTCCTGCAAATGGTGATTAAAAATGTAAAATGCGGCCTCAAAAATAGGGCCGCATTTTGAAATTCCACTCAAAAACCCTAATTATTGGGGCGGTATTTATTGGATACGCTGTCCAATAAATCATTGGTAATTGATGGGTTTATGGCTTGTAAACAAGGCAGTAAAATGGCTTTGTTGGCTTGTTCACGTTCGGCTGTCGGGTCTGTGCCTTGTGGGGCTGGGCTCACATCTGCAAAACATGTGGCAAATTGCGCGCCTGTTACACCCAATTCTGGGCCAATGAGCTCGACGGGGCGTCTGAAACCGCCGCCATTATCACCACCATTATTGGCGATTTGCACGCCGCCATTGCCATTATGCATACGTTCTGGCGGTGGTGGTGGCGTACCATTTTTTTTGTGACCATTGCCATGCGCATAAGCGGCACTGGCCGAAACGCCAAGAATTAACATAGACGCCATAAGAGTTTTTTTGATACTCATCATTATATCCAATCCATTGATATTGCTTATTAAATAATAGTTACAATCACAACATGCTGACCAAAGACGGCGATGGTAAGGTTGAAATAAGGCAAATTGTATCAAGATATCTTCATACAAACATGGGTTACAATTGAATACAATTATCTGCCTGCTATCTATGTTATTGGCAAAGTGACCATGGCCTCGGGGTCGATGGTTTTGTGATTTTTGGTGAGAATTGACCAACTGACATTGCTGCAACGTCTCATGTGCCGCTGACGGTTTTGACTGTGATTGCGAAAAGTTGCAGTGTATTATTCAATTTCAATGGTTTACATGAATTGAGTTCCCATACTAATAGGTGAAGGCCGTTAAACTCTAAATTAAGTGATTTATTCTATGCTATCCAAATAGTTAATTCGGATATAAAATGATGTTTAAAAAAAATATTAGAAAACTGGCCACCGCAATAACCGTGGCTTCATTAATACCACTTATATATTTGACATTAAATTTGGATAAATTAGATCAATATAATTTGATAAATAATTTTGAGCGTTATGATACAAATGCGTCTGAACAATTGGCCATTATAAAAATTGACGATGCGAGCATTCAGCATATGTCCAATTGGCCATGGCCACGGAAAATATATGGCGAACTTATTGATAAGCTTGCCGCATCACAACCCAAAATGGTGGTTTTTGATATTGACTTTAGCTCAAATTCGAACCCTTTTGATGACAGTGTCTTTGCC
>NVUS02000216.1 GCA_002402005.2 OCS116 cluster bacterium
CAAATTTTAAAAAGCCAGCCCAAACAATTGATTATATTTGATAGCTCCGAATATTCTTTATATGCAATTGAACAAGAATTAAGTGGCATCATCAAAACCCAACAGCTTGCCACGGAACTCATTCCCATTCTGGGCAGTGTGCAATCAAAAGCCCGCATAAATTTCATATTTAATAAATATAGAATCGACACAATCTACCACGCTGCCGCCTATAAACATGTACCATTGGTTGAGCAAAACATCATGGAAGGCGTGACCAATAACATTTTTGGCACGTTGAACATCGCGCAGGCGGCCATCAATCATAATGTCAAGCACGTCACCTTGGTTTCGACCGACAAAGCTGTGCGCCCAACCAATGTTATGGGTGCATCTAAGCGCATGGCCGAGCTGGTTTTGCAAGCCTTGGCCAACGAAAAACACAAAACTTGTTTCTCCATCGTGCGGTTTGGCAATGTATTGGGGTCATCTGGCTCCGTTGTGCCTTTGTTTAAAAAACAAATTGAACAAGGCGGCCCAATCACCGTCACTGACCCCGAAATTATCCGATTTTTCATGACCATACCAGAGGCTGCGCAATTGGTCATCCAGGCCGGTGCTATGGCCGATGGTGGCGAAGTCTATGTATTGGATATGGGCGACCCGGTGAAAATATACGATCTGGCACGCCAAATGATCAATCTATCAGACCTGACCATCAAAGACGCCAGCAACCCACAAGGTGACATTGAAATTATATTCTCTGGCCTGCGCCCGGGTGAAAAATTATACGAAGAATTACTGATTGGCGACAATGTGAGTGGGACTCAACATAAGCGCATTATGGCCGCCAAGGAAATCTACCTGAATTGGCAAAATCTCGAAAACATCCTCGACCGGATTAAAACCGCTTGCGATTTATATGATATTGACAGCCTGCATGAAATTTTCAATCACGCCCCGATGGGCTATAATCATAGTGGCATCTATGTCGACCCGATGTTCAACAGCTCGATTGTGAAACCATCCATTCCCATGCGATTGTCTTAAAACATAATGCCAAAAGCTTTATTGGCTCATACCTAGATAATCTTCGATTCTTTGCTCGATAAATAACGCCTGATCTTGGCTTTCAAGCCCACCTATTAATTTGACCACTTTGCCATTTTGATGATTGAATAAAACCGCATAGGTTATTTTTCTTTTTTTCTCGTGACCGGCAACTTGTTTTTGAATGAAAATTTGTTTTATATGCGCGGTTTCTAATTTCATATTGCCACGCCACGGAACTGGGCCAATTTTTATTTCCATCAAATCATTGCTGACAAAAATATCAGTTTTATTCAGCCAATTTGCCACAAAAAAATAGGCCAATAAAACCCCGCCAGCAGCAAACATGACCGGCATCATTATCAGAAAAAACCGACCTTCATTAAACCCATTGGCGATCAGATTGAAAGTTCGAAAAAAAACCACTAGCCACAATAGCAGCAATATAGCCATCACAATTGTCGATAAGCCCAGCCATTTTTTTTGTATATGCATATAGGCCTGATGATATTCAATAAACATTCTCTTTGGCAGGTCATTTTGCATTTCCTCAACCATATAGATCCCCCAATCTTTAATTATATCAATACTTTCTCATCATACTTATACTAAAGTATAATAGATAGTCACAATCTGTCACAATTGTATAAATGAGGGTTTTTAAAAATGCGGGAGACAATCAACTTAATATGGTATAATTAGCTGATTTTTATATGCTTTTCGCACAATATTTAGCCAACAAACAGGTATAATTCAAAAGAATGGCAGAAATTGCGTCTTTTGCAGTCGCCAGCATGTTCAAGCTTAATATGAATTCAGTAAAGCTCAATCTTCCGGTTCGGCTTGACCATCAATATTGATGTTTTTTATACCAAGATATTGTTCAACCTTACGTTCGATAAATAGAGCCACTTCATGCTTTTCAAACCCTTTTACCAGCACATGATCACTGTCATCATTTTCTTTAAAATGCACATCAAAATTAATTTTGGTGCTGCTTTTACTCCTGATGACTCGCTTTTTTATATAAAATTGTTTTATGCTGGCGGTTTCCCGCCGTAAATTACCGCGCCATGGCAATGGCCCAATCTTCACCTCCATCAAATCTTGACTGACAAATATGTCGGTTACATTCAGCCACAATGCCACACATGTATATAGCATATAGCCGTTCATCGTTATAAAACACAGAGGTAAAATATAGGTCACACCACCAATTGAATCAAACAACTCATCATCAGCAAACGCCAATAAAGCCGCAAAAGTCGAGATCCAAATGACCAGAAAAACTGTCAGAATAATTGTGCCGATGCCAAACCATTTTTTTTGGATATGCATATATTGATCATAATAATCAATGCTCATATGGGCCGGTAATGTTTCTGTTTGCTCATTTTGCACAGACTCATTCCTCTGAAATTTTTACATCTTTAATGCCAAGATGTTTTTCAATTTCTTGCTCGACAAATAGTAGATATTCTTTAATGGCCGACCCTTCGATCAGCACCATATCATTATCGTTTTTTTCAATAAATCTGAGTTGATAACTCACTTGTCTACTCTTAGCACTACTTGTGATGCGGGTTTTTACATAAAATTGTTTCACATCATCCAGTTCAAACCGCTTATTGCCGGGCCAAAATACCGGCCCAAATTTTATTTCTACCACATTTTTGCTCACAAAAACATCAGTGCTATTCACCCAATTGGACAGTGTAGAATAGAATATAAACCAGCTCATCACAGCCAAAAACAGACCTATAAGCATATTCATTGCTTCAGGTTCATGAGAAAATATATCAATGGTAAAAAGCGTAACGCCATATAGCCATATCAGTGAAAATATAGTCAAAAATATAGTCGATATACCCCGCCAGCGCTTTTTTATATGCATATAATCATCATAAAAGTCAATGCTCACGTGCCTTGGCAGTTCAATCTTTTGTTTCGCGTCCATTTGATCCCCCCTTACATCCAATCCAGAAAGAATACAACCAATTGGATAATATATACTAAATTTACAAACCACACCGCCAGACCCAAAAAGCCCACAATGCTGGCCTTTCATGTTTTGATTGCGCCTCATTTGGCGTAACATTTTGTGGAATTTGAACCTATACGCTTCGCGCCCCTAGAAAACGCCTCAGAGGCGTCTAAACGTCTAAGCGTTATCACTCATGCCCAGATAATTCTCTATTCTTTTCTCAATAAACAATGCTTGATCTTGGCTCTCTAACCCACTAACCAAATTTGTTGTTTTGTCATTATTTTGGCGAAATAGAACCGCAAAAGTCACTTTTCTCTTTTTCTCTGAACCAGCGACATGTCGTTCGACAAAAAATTCTTTGATATCGGCCGTGTCGAGTTGCATATTTCCACGCCACGGCATCGGGCTAATTCGGATTTCAATTAGATATTTATTGACAAAAATGTCAGTTTTATTCAACCAATTCGCCACTAAAAAATAGGCCAATAAAGCCGCGCCCAGTGCGAATAATAATGCCAATAATATAAGTGGCAAATCACCATCACGAATACCCTCTGCAACGAGCTTAAAGGTGCGCAAAAATACCCCCACCCAAACCAAAAACAAAAGCCCAATGATTAAAGTCGATTGTCCCACCCACTTTTTCTGAATGTGCATATAGTCATCAAAATAATCAATCTTCATTCTCTTTGGTAAATTGTTTTGCATTTCGTTAACCATTTCATTCCCTTACTAATTTCATCACTAAAATTTCACATCATTAAATAATTTTCTGTTCGCATTATAGTGGAGCTGATGGCACAATAAATAACCCCTCGGAGGTATTTATTGGTATAATTTTGATAATATTTTTCGGGCGGCCTTGATAGCCCCCTTAAGACCCAAAAAAAGCCCCACTATGTGAGGCTATGTATTTTTGCATTTATAAAAGATGGTTGTAAGGGCGGGATTTGCCCTTTTTTATAACACTATTCCTACGAACTTTGTGCTTGGGCATTTTCCTTCGGTTAAATTCCTCACCCCGTTACGAACAAAAAAAGCACCCCAATGGGACGCAGCATTTGTATTTTGTTTTGGTTGCGGGAGGGCGATTAGTTCATAACTTGGGTAATGTTACTCAACAGCAAGTTAAGATGGTTGCGGGGGCTCGCAACTTCCATAACTTGCGGCAAAAATTTAAACAATTGCAAAACCATTTAAACTGCTGGTATTTAGCTAGCGCTTAAATGCGCGGATGGTAACATAAACAGGTGGGTCAGTTTTAAACGCCAATTCACATTCAACAAATGTTGGCACTGTAACAACCGCCGCCGAAAGTTGTCATCTTCAATTTCTGAAATCACCCGCCAAATAGATCATACGAATAAAATCGTTCAAAAGGCATCAAACACAACAGAAATCACCAATAAGCAAATCGATAGCCTCGCACAAAAAAGCCAAAGCATCGGTGATGTTGTATCGCTGATTCAAGGTATTGGTTACTGAACTCGCAAACACCATAACTTGCACGCGGCAATTAACAAACTTTTAGCCTTTATAGAAAAACAGAGTTCAGTTTCTAGGCACGTCCCATAACAAGAGTGTATAGCATCAGGTTATTATGGGTTGCCAAAGCATTCTGTTTTAAGAAGAAAAAATCTCGTAGCCTTTGAACAAGCCACTGCTGAAAAGAAAATATCGAGCTGCACGAAAGCGTGGCACGACCAGAGGATCACACCCGAAACCAAGCAACCCCGAATAAACTAATGGATATTCTCACGACGTATTTAGATCATTGGTAGTAACAAATAAGTTTAATTCAATATTAACCAAGATGTAACATACTACTAGCCATTCAACATCATAAAACTATTGCTAATTAGTTTTGGGTGTAGAACGCTTTATTCAATGGGGGTTGAATGATGGCTCTTTACCCATGTATTGAGGGTAAGATCATACCAAGTTC
>NVUS02000217.1 GCA_002402005.2 OCS116 cluster bacterium
TGATGGCTCTAAATCGGCTTTGAATAAGTCTTTTAATGCCGCAAGGCTATCTTCAACCGAAATGCCGTGTAACTCAATAGGGAAAGGCAGGTGGAAAACATCGGCCATCATCGTGCCAAAGCCTTTTTTATAAGGCGCGACTTTGCCTGTGAGGCTCATGCCCATAAAAGTGCGGCCATGAAAACCACCGCCAAAAGCGATGACAGCGTTTCGGCCGGTGGCGATGCGGGCGATTTTTACCGAATTTTCGACAGCTTCTGCACCCGTGGTGACAAAAACGGTTTTTTTGTCGAACTCGCCTGGGACGAGTGCGTTCAAGCGTTCGGCCAATTCGACATAATTGGCATAAGGCACAACTTGGTGGCAGGTGTGGGTAAAGGCGTCAATTTGGGTTTTAAGTGCTGCAACTATTTTGGGGTGGCAATGGCCTGTATTGACTACGGCAATGCCCGCTGCGAAGTCGATGTACCTTGTGCCTTCGACATCCCAAATTTCGGCATTTTTGGCTTTGGCAGCAAAAATATTGGTTTGCATGCCGACGCCTTGGGCGATCGCGTTTGATTTACGCGCAAAAAGCTCGTGATTTTTCATGGTTTTTCCTTCATTATATTCTTAATTTGTAATTTCGAATAAGCCAGCTGCGCCCTGCCCGCCACCGACGCACATGCTTATGACCACATATTTAGCGCCGCGGCGCCTGCCTTCAATGAGTGCATGGCCAACCATGCGCGCGCCACTCATGCCATAAGGGTGGCCGATGGAAATTGCGCCGCCATTGACATTGAGCTTGTTGTTGTCGATGCCCAAATGGTCACGGCAATAAATGAGTTGTGAAGCAAAAGCTTCGTTAATTTCCCATAGGCCAATGTCATCAATATTCAGCCCGAAGCGTGCTAATAATTTGGGGATGGCGTAGATAGGCCCGATGCCCATTTGTTCTGGCGCGCAGCCAGCGACTGCCATGCCTTTATATACGCCAAGCGGGGGTAGGTTGCGGCGCTTGGCCTCTGCCGCTTCCATAATGATGCAAGCGGATGCGCCATCGGATAACTGGCTGGCATTGCCTGCGGTGATGCATTTATCGCCGCCCATGACGGGGGTTAAGCCTGCTAGATTTTCATACAGTGTGGTGGGGCGGTTGCATTCATCTTGGTTCACATTGTTCAGGCTGACAATTTCGGCATCAAATAGGCCATTTTGTTGCGCCGCAGCCGTGCGTTGTTGGCTTTGCAGCGCATATTCATCTTGGGCTTGGCGCGAAATGCCATAACTCGTAGCGACATTTTCGGCGGTATCTATCATTGACATATAGAATTCTGGTTTGACTTTTTTGTCGTTATATTTGTGGGCGTTCCAATGCTCATTCTGCACCATTGAGCAGCTATCGACACCACCTGCGAGCGCGATCTCCACACCCTCATTGACCACTTGATTGGCGGCGATGGCGATGGCGTTTAGGCCAGAGGCACATTGTCTGTCGATGGTGGCTGCGGCGACCGTATTGGGCAAGCCTGCTGCCATGACTGCATGGCGGGCTAAATTCACCCCTGCACTGCCTTGGGTTAAGGCCGAGCCGATGGTTACATCTTCAACCTCGTTGCCATTCAGGCCTGCGCGTTTGAGCGCGGCTTGCATGGCATGAGCCATTAAGCTTGGCACGGTAATTTCGGTAAAACTGCCTTTATAGGCCTTAGCGATGGGCGTACGGGCGGTGGCAACAATCACAGCTTGGCGCATAGGATTATCCTTTGTTTTATGATAAAATTTTTATTTGAGTTTGAATTTATATAGCTTCGAGCTTGCACCAATTGGCAATGAACAAAGCGGTGGTCTGGGTGACACGGCGCACAGATTCTAAATTGACGCATTCATTAAAGCCGTGAATGGATTTGGCTTCGGGGCCAAATACCAAAGCTGGTGTATCGGCATAAAGGCCAAAAAAGCGCGCATCTGTAGTGGCGGTGATGGCGATTTTATTGAGCTTTTGGCCGCTGACAAATTTATGGGCGGCTTCGAGTGTTTCTATCGCTTGTGTGGCATTGGCTGAGCTGTCATCGCCTAAGGCATAACCTTCGGCCAAAAAGCCGTGATAGATGATTTCGGGGTGGTTGTTTTTTAGGTAGTCATTTTTCTCGACTGCTTGTTTTAGTGTTTTTTCAATACCTTGTTTGGCTTGGTTAATGTCTTGATTCGGGTAAATGGCTATGCGCACATCGAACACGCACCATGCTGGCACGCTACTGCCCCAATCGCCACCAGCTATTTTACCGATGTTTAAGTTAAGCGGGTTATGGCAATCATGGTAATGTTGGTTTTTATGTTCGGGTAAATTCCAGCGTTTTTCCATCTCGCGCAAGGCCGCAATAAGTGGAATTGCTGCTTCGATGGCGTTTGCGCCATTTTGTGCTTCATGGACATGCACGGGGATGCCTTTTAGATGCACTTGGAACCAAATGACGCCAATTTGTGCGGTGACTAACTGTTCGGCAAATGGTTCGGGGATGAGCACGGCATCGGCTTTATAGCCGCGCTGCAAGCAAGCCAATGCACCATTTCCTGTGCATTCTTCTTCTACAACCGATTGAAAATACACATCTGCTGCGGGGGCAAAGCCTAGGCTCTTGAGCGCATCTAAGGCAAATAGATTGGCGGCAAGGCCAGCTTTCATGTCGCCGACGCCTCTGCCATACATATAGTTATCTTTGACATATGGCTCAAACGGTGGCTTATCCCACATGTCTAATGGCCCGACGGGCACAACATCTATGTGGCCATTGAGGATGAGTGACTTGCCCTGATTTGTGCGGCTTTTATGCGTGGCGACCACATTGAGCGCATCGTCATAATTGCCAATTACGGGGGAAAAACCGCGCATGTTTTCAATGTCTTTAACGTTGATATTCCATTGATCGACCTGATAGCCACGGGTTTGCAATTCTGCTGCCATGAGATTTTGTGCCGATTGCTCGTTACCGCGTGTTGAAGGGTGTGCGGTGAGCACGCTTAAGAATTCTAACTGTTGGTCAAAATTGGCATTAACAGCGTTTAAAATGTCATTTTCATGTGGCATATTCATATGATTTTCCATTAAAAAGTTGGTATTTCGCCTTTGGGGATGATTAATGCGGCATCGGTGGCATTGACCACGTCTTTTATGCTTAAATCTTGAGCGATCTCAACCAATAGCAGGCCTTTATCTGTCACATCTAACACCGCCATATTGGTGAAAATTCGGCTGACACAATTTTTAGCGGTGAGCGGCA
>NVUS02000218.1 GCA_002402005.2 OCS116 cluster bacterium
GAGCCAGTGCGCACAGAAGGTGGGCAAAGACGCTATTATAAAGCGGCGTTGGATAAGTTAAAATTTATCCGTCATGGACGCGAAATGGGGTTTTCTTTAGATGATATTAAGGAGTTGCTTTTATTATCTGAGGCGAGGGGACAGACCTGTGAGCAGATAGATGCCATTGCAAATGCGCATCTTGAACGTGTGAACAGCCGGTTAAAACGGTTGCAGAGCCTGCAAGCAGAACTTACCCGCATGATAGAATCAAACCAACATGGTGAAGTTGCGCATTGTCGCATCATCGAAGTGTTGCAAGATCACACTCACTGCGGCGAAGATCATGGTGAAATAGAGAAGATATGATGGTTTAACCAATGCTTATAAGCTTTTGGTTTGAATCAGCTTATGCGACTGAGCGCATTTTGTTGAAAAAATGCGGGGCAGGTGAAAACTTGAATCAAAATATGAGCTTATTGGCCTAGATGATTGATTTGAATCCTTAATTTGCTGTCGTGCATTTATAGTCAGGTTTAGCGGTGTGAGCGGTTAAAACTCTCAAGAATCAACAAGTTGACTCATAACATTAGACATTCAATGCAATATTTTGAACTGATTCATTTTTCACGGATACGGTGATGCTATTGTCTGGCACAACCGACCATGTGCCATCTTTGGCATAGGGCTCGGATGCGAAGCATATGCCATTTGGGCATTGGCGTTTGAACAGGCTGGGTGCGGGGCGGCCGGTTGATGCGTAGCGTATCATCACCAAGCGATCATCCTTAAACATGGCGGCGGTGAGCACCATGGGTTTTTTAATATTTTTTTCGGCCGCTATGCTCTCGATAAATTTTATATAATTTTGGGTGGCGGCAACGGGGTCGGCATCAAAGCCATAATCAAGCAAGCCTAAAAAAATAATCTCGCTATCGGTTTGGCCTTTTTTGGCGCTGAACATTTTATCGGACAGGGCATTCTCGACTTGGCGCTGCACCAGTTGGTAATCATTAATCTGGCCATTATGAGCAAATACCCAACCGTCTTGTTTAAATGGATGACAGTTAAGCCGAGAGACGGGGGCAGAAGTTGAGGCTCTAACATGGGCAATGAAAGTTGGTGACTTGGTGTGATATGCAATGTCGTGCAAATTATCGCAGCCCCATGCCGGCATGGTGTCTTTAAACATGACCGGCTCGGATTTTTCACTTTGCCATGCGAGGCCATAGCCATCGGCATTGACTGACATTTTGCCCTTGGTGGCATGATGGCTCTGCTCGATGAGCGAATGTTCAGGCTCGAAAATATGATCGGAGATATAATTGGTTTCGCCTTGATAGGCTAATAAACGGCACATTGAGGCTTCTACCTTTATATTATAGGCCTTGTATTTTACGCTGTTCGCCCCAATTTGAACATAATCATTCCATGATTTGACCCTAATTTCGGCAAATAGCTGCCTCATTCATATAGCATATTCTAAATCATGGAAATAAATAATTGTTCTAAGAATACGAAACATACGGATAAAGACATGACGCAACATAATAAACAACCGATCAGCCCACTTTTGAAAACCAGCTATGCCAGCGCCTTTATAATGGGAGCTTTTATTTTAGGTGTTGTGGCGGTGTGTGCGCTTATGTTTGGCCTTGGCGATTGGCAGTTGAGTAACCAAAATCTATCCAATATTATGCCGATATTAATGGCAATCACTGGCTTTTTTGCCGTGGGTTATAGTGTGATGTGTGTGGTGACCAGTCGGTTTTTCCAATCGATCGCGTATAAACGCCCCAATTATAGCCATTTAGAATATTAATTTTCTTCTCCCTCATAATTATCTCAGCGAATGTGCCATCCCGAATTGATAAGCGGGGTGGTTTTTCGCATCTATCAATATCTGTTGGTTGCTGATCCGTTTTATTTGTTTGACTTGTGGTTTGTGAGCTGCGTTAACTTATAAGAAATTGGGAGAGCTATGTGGAATTATCAACTTATTTAACCTTTGTTTTGGCTTGTAGCATATTGATCATTATACCCGGGCCAACGGTGGCGGTGGTGATTGCCAATAGCTTGAAACATGGTGTGCGCATTGGCATGGTCACGGTAGCAGGCGGTATGGTTGCGATGGGCATTCTTTTGGTATTTGTGACATTTGGTTTGGGGGCAATATTAGAGAATCTTGGCCATGTATTGACGTATATTAAATGGGCTGGCGTGGCTTATCTTATTTATATTGGTTATAAAACCTGGACAGCACCAAGTTCTAATTTAAGCGATATGAAGGCAGAGCGGCCCGACCCGAAGAAAATATTTTTGCGCGGGTTTATTGTGGCGATCAGCAACCCCAAAGCCTTGGTGTTTTTTGGGGCGTTTTTTCCGCAATTTATAAACCCTGAGGGTGACATCACCGCACAATTGGCGTTGATGTCGGTTACCTTTTTTGTGATTGCCTTGGTATTGGACAGCACGTGGACGGTGATGGTCAATGTGGCTAAAAAATTATTGATGAAATCGGAAAAAATTGTCAACCGGGTGTCTGGCGGGTTTTTAATGCTTGGCGGTGGATTGTTGGCATTGATTAAAGAGAAATAGCTTGAAAATATAATGGCTTGAGTTAGATTAGAAACAGTTTTATTTCGGCGAGGTAGATATGCGCAAAGTCAAATTTTCGAATCTTTTAGATGGCTATGCGAATTTTCGGCAGAAAATTTACCCGAAACATGAAAAGCTATTTAAAGAGCTGGTCGAAAAAGGCCAAAGCCCCGAAATTATGATGATTTCTTGCTGCGACAGCCGGGTCAACAGCACACAGATTTTTTCGGCCAAAGCCGGCGATATGTTCACTTTGCGCAATGTTGGCAATTTGGTGCCGCCTTATGAGTTGGATGGCGGTTACCATGGAACCAGTGCGGCGATTGAATATGCGGTGACTGAACTTAAAGTTAAACTCATCATCGTGATGGGGCATAGCTATTGCGGTGGTATTAAAGCCGCTTATGAAAATACTGATGCCTTTGCTGAGCTTGATGTTGAAACTGGCCAAGGCTTTACCCGCCAATGGATGAGCATGATCAAAGACATTAGCGATGACATCCATGAATGCCATCATGATTTATCTGAACGCGACCAATTGAAACGGCTTGAGCAGCAGAATGTTTTGTTGAGCCTGAAAAATTTGCGTAGTTTTAAATTTGTGCAAGATGCTTTGGAGGCTGGCGAGTTGGAAATGGTTGGCTCGTGGTTTGATTTGGACCATGGAACGGTGTGGGTTGGCAATGAGGACACTCATGAATTCCATAAGTTAAAGTCTACA
>NVUS02000219.1 GCA_002402005.2 OCS116 cluster bacterium
GGTAATATGAATGTCGACATCACTAAAGATGTACTTGCGGTCGATAAAGATGGCAATGACGTTTATTTGAAAGACATTTGGCCAACCAATCAAGAAATTGCAGAAATTGTTGCAAAATGCATCACGCGTGAAATGTTTGTCAAACGTTATGCTGATGTGTTTAAAGGCGATAAATATTGGCAAGCCATTCAAGTTGAAGGTGGACTGACATATAACTGGAATTCATCATCGACTTACATTCAGCATCCGCCTTATTTTGAAGGTATGGGCGCTGAGCCAACACCATTACCGGGCATTGAAGGCGCTCGTGTTATGGCGCTTTTGGGCGATAGTGTGACGACCGATCATATTTCTCCGGCTGGTCAATTTAAACCTGAACATCCTGCTGGGCAATATTTGGTAGACCGCCAGGTGGCACCGAAAGACTTTAACTCATATGGCTCACGCCGTGGTAACCACGAAGTTATGATGCGCGGCACATTTGCCAACATCCGTATTAAAAATGCCATGATCCCCGGTTCAGAAGGTGGCGTGACCCGCCATTATCCATCTGGCGATGACATGTGGATTTATGATGCAGCCGAAAAATACAAAGCTGATGGCGTGCCATTGGTAATTTTTGGTGGCAAAGAATATGGCACAGGCTCTAGCCGTGATTGGGCAGCCAAAGGCACAAACCTTTTGGGTGTGCGCGCAGTGATTACAGAGAGCTTTGAACGGATCCATAGATCAAACCTTGTGGGTATGGGCGTATTGCCATTGCAATTTAAAGATGGTGTTTCATGGGAATCTCTTGGCCTGAAAGGCGACGAGATTGTAAGCATAAATGGCATCGACAATCTATCCCCACGTTGTGACCTAGAAATGGTCATCACCATGGGCAATGGCGATGTGAAGAAAATGCCTGTCCTGTGCCGTATCGACACTCTTGATGAGCTAGATTATGTGCAAAATGGTGGCATTCTACAATATGTGCTGCGTGATTTGGCCAAGTAGAACATATTTCTACGGTAAGACATTATTTAAAAACTGCCTTTTGGGGTGGTTTTTTTGTGGGAGGAGAAAACTATGGAAGAAATTAAATTTGTACATTTGTCTGAGATAGATGAAGACGCCATTATTGAACTGATGAATAATGAAGAGGTTGGTAAATCATTACCACTATTGCAAGCTGGGTTTAGCCGGACTGATTGTAAAGTCTTTGTAAAAGCCAAAGCACGGCTGTGGAAAGAGCACGGCTTTGGCCCTTGGGCATTTGTTATAGAAGGTGAATTTGCGGGGTGGGGTGGTATCCAGCCTGAACAGGGAGAAGCTGATTTCGCATTGGTTTTGCATCCGGATTTTTGGGGTTGGGGGCGTAAGATATTTAAAAAAATCAAAACCCATGCCTTTGGTGAAATGGGTTTGGAGTCTATGACCATTCTATTTCCACCGACGCGAACCAATTCGCGCGCCATAATGCGTTATGGTTTTGTGGAAGATGGCCAGATGGAAGTTGATGGAGAGATTTTTTTGAAATTTCGCCTTCATAAATCCTAGTTTTTGCTGGTTTAACCATATCACCAAAATGTGAGGATTTTTTTTGGGTTGTGATTGGTGTTCGTGCAGCCAATAAGGTATATTTGTTCTAATATAGTTTATTGGATAGGTTTAAATGCGTAAAATTTCCCTTTTATTGGTGGCGGCTGTTATGGCCTATGTGCCAGCAGCTTTTGCAGCGGGTAAATATAATTTCAAACGAGTTGATGGCGTTGTTGAGCTATTCACCTCGCAAGGTTGCTCGTCTTGCCCGCCAGCGGATGCTTATATGGGCGATGTGAAACGTGGCAATCAGAATAATCTGGCGCTGACCTATGCGGTAACCATTTGGGATTATTTGGGCTGGAAAGATAAATTCGCCACGGCTAAAAATACTGATAGGCAACGTAAATATAGCCATTATTTGCGTTTGGGAAATGTTTACACTCCGCAATCGGTGGTCAATGGTGCGACCGATGCTGTGGGCAGTGATCGGTCTAAAATCGGCAAAAACCTTAAAAAATCACATTTAAAAAATGCCAGTATCTATGTGCCGATGAAAATTGAGCAAGATGATATGAAGCTGAAAATTATGTTGCCGGCTGCATCTAATGAATTGTTGGCCTCGCGTAAGAATTTTGACGCGACTTTATGGGTGGTTAAATATAAAAATGTTGCCATGGTGAGCATAGCTGCTGGCGAAAATGCTGGTCGGGATATTGAATATCACAACGTGGTTGGCGATTTTATATCACTTGGCATGTGGGAAGGCAAAGCCCAAACCTTCACCATTGCGCATAGAGATTTGCAAGGCATGGTCGGTGATTTAATGACCAATAAATTTGCATTTTTATTGCAAATTGATGGTGTTGGTCCGATTATCTCGGCGATGAAAGTTAATTAGCCCACCATTTTGTAATGAGTTGGTTTAATAGAGTTTCTTGCGCTTGCGGTGATTTTATATAACCGCCTTTATATAGGGCCAGCACATGGAAGTAGAAAGCTTGCATGGCTTGTGTGCTTAGCTCTGTATCAGTTGGGCTGGCATTTAATTTTTCATGATTATAGGTTTGCAGTGTGTCGTGAATGATTTGCTCAAAACCCCCGCATAATTTTACAAATTCATCAGTCCATACGCCACTTTTCAATGTGGATTGAACCAGAAACAATTGTGCAAAATCTGGATTTTCTCTAAAAATTTGCAACCAGGGGCGATAAAGCTGCATGAGTGTCTCGCTGAGGTTTGAAGCGTTTGCATCTTCTAGCCATGATTTTTGAGTTTCTAACAAATTGACCAAAAATTTTAGCTTTATGGCGATGAGCAAACTGGTTTTGTCGCCAAAATGTGAGAATATTGTGCCTTTCACCACCCCAGCTTTGCTGGCGACTTGTTCCATACTTGTGGCTTCAAAACCATTTTTGTCGAATAGGTTTTCGGCAGCGGTTAAGATATTCTGTTTGGTTTCAATTGTTCTTTTTTGGGGTTTGCCAACCATTTCATGTCTCCAGCATATATTTATTGCCAAGCTAATATTTTTCTTGACCTTAGTCAATTATTGACCTAAGTCATTTAATGACCGTGGTCATTAAAAGGAAAAACTATGAAAAAAATATTTGTTATTGATTGCCACCCCAACAACCAGTCTTTTAGCCAAGGTTTGTTTGAGCAGTATATTCAGGGTGCGCAAGATGCCGGGCATGAGGTGAAAACCATGCGCCTATCGGCAATGGACTTTGAGATCGATTATGCCCAACGAAGTGATGATGATGCGCTAGAGCCATGCCTTGTTGAGTTTCAGCAAAAACTCACTTGGTGTGAGCACATTATGTTGGTTCACCCATTATGGTGGGGTTTTATGCCGGCAAAAACCAAAGGTCTTATTGATCGGGCATTTTTGCCGCAATATGCCTATGCATATGATGATAAATCGGCTTTGCCACTCAAATTATTAAAAGGCCGCAGTGCGGATATTCTGGTCACCAGTGATACGCCGGGCTGGTATTTTAAATGGATATACGGATCGGGCGCATTCAAAATTATGCGCATGCAGATATTTGAATTTGTTGGCATCAAACCGGTCAAATTTCATATGTTTTCACCGGTTCGAAAATCCAGTGAGAAAACGCGTTCGAACTGGTTACATAAGGCGTGGAAGTTAGGTAACCAAATTTCCTAGAATTGCTAGCTAGCAAAATACCAAAAATAATTAGGCCGAAGTTGGTTTTGCTTCGATCTTTTTTATTTGGTCTGAATCTTTGAAATGCCCGCTGAGACTTGTTAACCCTCTGTTAAGTATAAATAGTATGCTAGCGAGCGAGTTTTTTTGCTCGCTCGAATGTAAAAAAGCCAGCGCCAATTACGGCCACTGGCTTTTTACGGGATGTCGAATTCGTATTAAATGTTGCTTAAACAATAACCAGAATTACATTGCCTCTTAATGGAGGGATAAGGAAGGATTGGCATCATCCACAACGGGGATGCAGATGACGCCAAATCCAGAGGCAACAATAAGAATATAGGTATGAATCATGGCAGGACAAGGGTTGAAATAAGGCTTTTTTGTGTTTCTTCATCACATGATTGTGAGAGTGGGATTTGCGGCTTTTTATTTTTTTCTTTCATATTTTTGCAATTGCGCTAGCATTGGTTAATGGAGGGGCTTTATGAGTGTAAAATTAAAGAATGAGTTTTTGAGTTTTCAAAGGCTTGAGCTGCATATGATACAATCAGTTTATGGACGCGGTGTGGCGGCCGGCATTTGGAAAGATTATGCCATTGACATTGGCCAAGCGGTGGCGGTGTTTTCTATCTATCGCAATGCCAGCGAAGTGCCAGTATATCAAGTGATTAAAGACCCCAAATTGCGCAACAAACAAGGCCAATATAGAGTGGTCACCCAAACCGGGCAGATTTTAAAACGCGGTGATGATTTGAAACAAGTGTTAAAAAGTCTTGATAAATTTCAAACTCATTTGTCAGTGGTCTGATAAGCTTCTAATGTTGGCTTAGTATACTCTCATTTTGGAAAAAACATGTTCAAACAAATTCGTGCTGTTTTGGCGCTTCTTGCCAGTGCAGGCATTTTAAAATTTGCCGGTGGCTTGCAAGGCCTGCTTATCTATATTCGTGCTGGTCATGAAAAATTTTCGACTTTAGACATTTCACTCATCGGTGTTGGTTGGGCAATCGGGTTTATTGCCGGCTCACTTTATATGCCTGCCGTGGTCAAACGCGTTGGGCACATTCGCGCTTATAGTGTGATGGCGGCGTTTGGGGCGATTGCCATCTTGCTCAATGTATTGTGGGTTAACCCCATGTCGTGGGTGATTTTGCGTGGCATTTCGGGTTTTTGTTTTGCTGGCGCTTCGATGATTACCGAAAGCTGGCTCAATGAACGCTCAACCAATGAAACCCGTGGCTCGGTCTTTTCGACTTATATGATTGTTAGCCTAGCGACCACCATGATTGGGTTCTTATTGGTGTCATTTGTGGCGCCTGATGATGACCGGTTGTTTTTGTTTGGGGCAATACTTTTTTGCATGGCTTTGTTGCCGACCGCTTTGTCTAAAATCACTCAACCGAAACCACTTACCAATACCAAGGTGGATTTGAAAGCCATTTATGCCAATTCGCCAGTGGCGGCAATTGGTTGTTTTTTGGTGGGGGTAGATGCCGGTGCATTTGGCGGCATGTCCGCAGCTTATGGGCAAGAACTTGGCCTCTCGACTCAGATGATTGCCTATTTTATGATGATTGCGATTTTCACCAGCCTGTTTAGCCAAAAACCGTTTGGCAAATTGTCTGATAAAATGGACAGGCGTTATGTGGTGGTTGGCATCACTATTGGGGCGGCTTTGTGCGCATTTGCAATTTTTTGGCTCGACAGCCGCAATGATTATGTGATTTTGGGCCTGATGGGGCTTTATGGGGCGTTTATGTATTCGCAATACCCCATTTTGGTGGCGCATGCGAATGACCATGCCAAGCCGGGTAGTTTGGTGACGGTTGCCTCTGGCCTTTTGCTGCTGTTTGGCATTGGCACCATAGTGGGACCGGTTATGGCCGGGCTGTTTATGACCCAAATGGGGCCTTCGGCTTTATTCTTATCCAACGCCATTGTGCATGCTGTGTTGGCCGCCCACACCGTCTATCGGGTATTCAGGCGTGAGGCGGTGCCGATGGAGCAAAGGCGCAAATTCCGCCGCATGTTATTGAACCGCAACAGCACCCCGCAAAGCGCGGTTTTAATGCCCAAATCCAAACCCATTCAAGTGCGCGATGATGTGCAGTAAACAATAATTATAGACACAAAAAAGCCCCCGCAAATCAATGCGAGGGCTTTGAATTTATATCGCTCTAACGCTTAGTCTCTGGACATAAAACCAAGTAGGCTTAAAATGTGAATGAACAAAGTGATGAAGCTACCATAAAGCATGAATGCACCAAAAATAGCTTTTTCAGTGATCGGGCCACCTTGGTAATACATGTTCTTAATTTGCTGTGTTTCATAAGCAGTGATGCCAGAAATAAGCAAGATCACACCAAATGAAATGATGGCACTAAACAGACCTGATTGGAATACGAAGATATTCAAGAAAGACACTGCAATGACACCAATGAAAGCCATGGTGAAAAATGTACCAAAGGCGGATAGGTTTTTCTTAGTGGTATAACCTAATAAGCTCATACCGGCAAACACCACAACCGTATAGGTGAGGGCTTGGAAAATAAGCTCAGATCTATCAGAATATAAGAATGAGGCCACCATAGGTGAAATCATCGCGCCCCAAAGGGCTGCATATAACCAATAGGCACCATGCGCCAAAACGGGGTTGCCCGAGAAAATAAGCTTAGGCGAGAACCAACCAAGACCCAATACACCAGCAAACAATACCCATCTCATTGGGCCACCAGCGATGGCGATCATCAAATCGGGGTTTTTAGAAAGATAAAATACAATCAACGCTGTGAAGGCAAGGCCTAAACCCATGTAATTATATACTTTTAACATGTAAGACCGGAGGCCTTGATCGAGCTGTTCGCGGCTAACGCTTGGCGAAAAACCAGGATTATTTTGATTGAAATTTGACATTTTTACCCTTTCAAAATTCTATATAGTGGCAATATGGGGTTTCTATGGATAATTTGCAATAGAAGAAACTATGTATTTTGCAAAAATTGTCCTGCTTTACGGCCTAAGATGCGCCATGTGCCAAACAGGCCTAATATTAACACCGAAATTGTGCCCAAAATAAGGGTAAGCAACGCGCGCGAATAAATAAACTCATAGGGTATATTCATAAAGCCCATAATGGTTTGTGCGGCTATGCTGCCCAATACCAATGCGATGATGGAGGCTAGCAGACCCAAAATGGTAAATTCGGCCATCAACACACCCAGCAACCGGCCGCGGGTCGCGCCCAAAGCTTTTAAAATCACCATGTCATAAGTGCGGGCACGGTTGCCAGCGGCAATGGCCCCGCCCAATACCAAAAAGCCTGTGATAAGTGTCAGGCCGCCAGCCAGACGGATCACCATGGTTAGCTGTGAGGTTAAATTATAGGCGATCTCCAACGCATTACGCA
>NVUS02000022.1 GCA_002402005.2 OCS116 cluster bacterium
ACTAAACCTCAGTCTTGATTTGTTCACTTAAACTGGGTTAATAACTACGCTTATATAGTTATCAAAGCGTTAATTTGATGGTTTTTTTACATTTTATTAAGGGTAAATTTTAATTAAATTTTAGGTAAATCTGACAAATGAGCAACCATTTTACATTCGTTCAAAACCTCAACCTGATTCAAAAACTGGTTTACGAGCCGTGCGGTTTCGAAACTTTGCACGCCAATCAAGACGTTGAAAGTGATGAATATGGTGCGGGCACATATAAGCTGAATGGACTAAAAATTATCACCCGCACCGCCAAAATCACCCCGAAAAAGATCGGCCAATTTGTTGCGATTTGGCAGCGCGATCAAAACGGCATCACCCAACCACAACATATAGACGGTGAATTTGATGTGCTGGTGATCAATTGTAAAGATGGCAATAGGTTCGGACAATTTGTCTTCCCCAAAGCAGCATTAGCCAAACATGGCATCATATCAACAGATAAAAAACGCGGCAAAAACGGCATGAGAATTTATCCAGCTTGGAATACTGCCGTTAATAAACAGGCGATAAAAACTCAAGGCTGGCAGTTGGATTATTTTTTGGTGGTCGGCAAGGAACCGGACTTAGCGCGTGCCAAGTGGTTATATTTTGAATAAGTTGCCAATTCCGAACAACAAACTCAGCATTTCTATCTCCCTCCAAGAATCCCAGCGATTCGGCAAGTGCGCCCAGAAGCAGCAAGTGCTAACAGTGACAAGGCCGACAGAACGTATAAATGCAAACTCCCAGAGCATCGGCAGAAGTGCTAACTTTCTTATGTCTTAGCAAGGGGAGATGCTGGTTCGGCGGAAGTGGCTCCTGCGCAAAGCATCAACCTCACAACTTTTCAGAAAACGCGACAACGCTCCTGCCAATACAGGGGTGCTTGCATTCATACGTTCGCTTACGCTCACTGTTAGCACTTGCGTGCGCGCTTAAGCGCTAGCCACCGCGCGTTCGTCGGCAACGGCTTCGAACGGCCGCTGTCGCGCTCACTGAATGGCACGTTATTTAGAAAAAAAGAATTGACGGAAACGCTAGGTTTGTTGAACCCACTATCTATTCATCGCCTAAAAATCATTCTTCAACCAATGCGCCATCCGCGAGAATATCCCGCCATTGGCCACCTGCTTCTGCGCCTCATCAGTCTGCGCGTTGCTCAACGTCAACGGTTTACTACCCGCATAAGCCAACAGGCCAACCGCCGTCGCAAAACTTGGGTCAGCATAATCAGCATTCAAACCAGCTATCGTTAACGGCTTACCAATCCGCACTTGACGGCCTAAGGTTCTGGCAGCAATTTCGCGCACACCAGTTAACTGGCTTGCACCACCGGTCAGCACCACACGATGCCCCGCCACATCACCATAACCGCTGGCATCCAAACGATCGCGAATGATCTCAAACGTCTCTTCAATGCGCGGCTGAATGATTCCCGTCAGTAAAGATTTCTCAATGTCTTGTAATTCCCAATCTTCTTCGCCCAATATCGGCATGCTGATCAATTCACTCTCATCAACCGCGCCGGCAATGGCCGAACCATGCAATATTTTCGCACGTTCTGCATGGGCAATTTGCGTATTGAGGCCACGCGCCATATCTATGGTCACATTGTGCCCGCCAATGGCAATCATGTCGGTAAAGATAAACCGACCTTCAAAAAACACCGAAATCGAGGTCGAACCGGCGCCCATGTCAATACAGGTCACGCCCAAATCCATCTCATCTTCGACCAAACAGGCCAGGCCAGAGGCATAAGCCGCCACCACAAAGTCCTGAATTTTAAGATGGCATTTTTCGACACATAATTTTATATTGCGCAAGGGGCCAACATCGGCGCTCACCACATGCATATCAACACCCAAATGTTCCCCAAACATGCCGCGCGGATCGGTGATGCCGCGGTTGCCATCCATCGAGAATGCCACCGGCACCGTGTGCAAAATCGCCCGGTCGAGCTGTTGGCTTTGGCGTTTGCCTTCTTCGACCACATGGCACATATCAGCGTCAGTCACCTGTTCGCCGTTAATTTTCACCTCAATGTCATAAATATCGCTGCGCGCGCGGCCGCCAGATACGTTAACAATCACTTCGCTCACCCGCACATTGGCTTCTTTTTCGGCCGCAGCCACCGCGTTACGAATGGAATGTTCGGCCAATTCCATATCCATCACATTGCCAGCTTTGATGCCGCGCGAACGGGTATAACCCACGCCCAAAATATGAATTTGATGCCGCGCACCGCGCACGCCGGGCCAATTGCTCGATTGGCCAATTTTGGCAATCATGCAGGTAATCTTGCTCGTTCCAATATCTAATATGGCAACAAAGGGTTGTTTGCTGGGCGTTTTGGGCGCAATTGGCATATTAATAATGGTCATATCGGTACTCTTATTTTACTTTTTTATTTTTTTCTGCGGCTTGTTTGGCATCAAAATAGGCGTTGGCGGTCACTTCATCCATCTCAAACCGCACACGGTCATTCAATCTAAAATCAATCAGCTTAATGCCACGGCTCAATATATCTTGATCCAAAATCATCCGCTCTAAATCGGCCAACATGGCTTCTGGTTTTTCGGCCGGCAACAAAACCCGCATGCCATTGGTTAAATCCATATCCCAGCGGCGCTCGCCTACCCGCACCAAAGCACGAACATATTCAAATATTTCAGGTCTTTCTTCCAAAGCGCTCAATAAACCCAACGCTTCGGTCGCAGCCCCTTTGCCCACAATAAGTGGCAATAAATGGTAGCCACGCAGCACTTTATCCGCCACCACAACCCCTTGGCGGTCGACCAGACGATGCTTGCCATCAATCTGCCAAATGGCAAATGGATCACGCTCAATGATTGAGATTTCCAACCGATCCGGCAAAATGCGTTGCACTTTGGCCTCAGCCACCCAACCAATTTGTTCGATGCGCATTTTTGCCGCATCCACATCAAAACTCAGCAAAGGTGTGCCAATTTTTACATTCAGCGCATCCAATATTTTTTGCCGGCTGGTATGTTGGCGATTGTATAATTTTACCTCTTGCACATTCACCCCAGCCGCGCCCGACCATTCACCCATTTTTTCGATAATGGTATGTTTAATGGTGGAAATTTGCCCATTGCGATATAGAATGGCCGCGGTGATTATAAAAATAACGATAAGCGCCGAATTGGTAATCGAATGCAAGCTGGTATTGAATAGATTGGCTTGCTCAAATTTAAGTGACAAATGGGTATATTTACGTTTGATAAAATTCAAAACGCTAGCAAACGGCCGCCAAATGATGATGGCCGCGCCTTTGAATATATTCTTGCTATAATTCAGGTTTTCGCTGGTTTTTTCTTTCACCCGATGGCTGGCTTCGGCAAATCTATTCTCATTTGCCACACCAACCCGCGCTGCTGTTTGGCGCATTTGTTGCGCATGAGATTGCCTTGCTTGCCGATGGGGGGCTTGCCGATGGGGAGCTTGCCGATGGGGGGCATGCTGATTGCTGGTTTGCTGATTATAGGTAAATTCTTGAGCCTGTTGCTGGTTTGGATTGGATGCAGATAGCCGATCCGAGACAGTGCGTCTCAGCTGATCTTGATCAGTTGTGGCTCCTAGCGGCTTTATGCCTCCGCCTTGATACCGACTATTTCTTGTTTGCATTTCGCTTGCTCCACCATCCACGCAACGAATTTTTCAAAACTTATTCCAAGCTTCTGTGCTTGTTCTGGGGCTAAAGATGAGCCGGTCATACCCGGCTGTGTATTCACCTCAAGGCAGATCAATTCATCATTTGCGCCGTCACTGGCATCATATCGCCAATCAACCCGCGCAACACCTGTGCAGCCCAAAACTTCACACGCTCTAACTGACCATTTCATTATATCTTGGTAAATATTTGGTTTAATTTTGGCAGGAACTATATGGGTCGAGCCACCCTCGGCATATTTTCCTTCAAAATCATAAAATTCGGTATTGGAGTAAATGTCAGTCACCGCAAGGGCTCTGCCGCCCATCACAACACAAGTTAGCTCATGACCTGCAACGTATTTTTCGGCAAGCATATCATCACTTAGCGGCCATTCGGCGGCCAATAACTCCTGTGGTGGTTGGTTGGCACCGTAGGGCACAATAAACACCCCAAATGATGAACCATCAGCCACCGGTTTCAACACATAAGGCGGTTCCATCACATGCTCTTTGGCCGCATCAAAACGGTTGATAACTTTGCCCTTGGCAATCGGAATGCCAACCGAGGCAAACAATTGCCGCGCAATATTCTTATCCATCGCCATGGCCGAGGCTTCAACATCACTATGGGTATAAGGAATGCCGACAATTTCGAGCAGGCCTTGAATGTGACCATCTTCGCCAAAAGGGCCATGCAATGCGTTAAAACATACATCTGGTTTTACCTCTGCCAAACGCAAAGCCACATCACGCCCGACATCAATTTTTGTGACTTTATAACCAACATTTTCCAGCGCTTCAGCGCAGGCATCGCCCGACCAAATGCTCACCGGCCGCTCGGCTGACCAACCGCCCATCAATACCGCCACATGGGTGGTTTTGGGGTCGCGCTTTAAGTTATTTAGGTCAATAATCGCGTCAATTTCGGCTTGTGGCAATCTTAACTCAGTCATAATTTACGCCCAACTCGTTTGATTTCCCAATGCAAATCTGTACCGGTATCAGCTTTGACTTTGGCCTTGACCATATCGCCCAAATCTTCAATATCTGTAGCCGTCGCATCACCCATATTGATCAAGAAATTGGTGTGCATTTCACTCACCTGCGCGCCGCCATTCACATAACCACGGAAGCCCGCTTCATCAACATATTTCCATGCGCTTTTATCAGCAGGGTTTTTAAATGTAGAACCACCTGTACGGCTTTTGATCGGCTGCGCAGCTTCGCGCAAATCGGTCACTTTGTCCATTTCAGCTTTAATGATAGCTTGCTCAGTCGGCATGCCTTCAAAGGTTGCCGAAATAAAAATATAATCTTCTGGCACACCACAAAGACGGTAACCAAAGCCCATATCTTCAAGGCTTAAAATATGTACATTGCCATCCATATCCAAAGCCCGACATTCAACTAGAATATCTTTAACTTCAACCCCATGCGCGCCGGCATTCATCCGCAATGCGCCGCCTATAGCGCCGGGCACACCTTTTAAAAATGCAAACCCGCCTAAACCTTCATCATAAGCCAGCTTAGCCACCCGCGCATCACTCATGCCCGCACCGGCCAAAATACGGTTATCGCCAATCGCTGCGGCTTTGCCAAA